>CALJUK010000038.1 GCA_937975745.1 uncultured Planctomycetaceae bacterium
CCACTCATAACGACGGCCAGTTGAACCGGCACCTGCTGATCAAGGAACTTGACGGTGCCCTCTCGACACGGGTGCGCGACTTGGAAGAGAAAAAACTGCTCGACAAGACGCTGATCGTTGTCGCATCGGAATTCGGTCGCCCGGCAGCGTTTGACGGCGGCGGCGGACGAGGCCATCACGCCGATGCGTTTACGGTCGTTCTGGCAGGGGGCGGTTTGAAGAACGGCATCACGATCGGCACGACGGACGAACTCGGCATGAAGATCGTCGACCGACCAGTCTCGGTTCCCGACCTGCACGCCACAATTCACTGTGCCCTCGGCATCAATCCGCACGACGAACTCTACGCGGGTGATCGCCCTGTTCCCATTACAGACATGGGCCAACCGGTCCACGAACTGTTCAGCTGACGCGCAACTGACGCGTGTCTCAACCGACGATACTGCTGATATCCAGCAGGTGGACCTGCCGGCCGGCCCCTGTGTGCGGAGAGTCGATCGCAACCGTCATCCCATCGTTGCTCGAACGGGGATGCAGGTCGCACCGCCATTCCCCCGTGTAGACTTGCGGTGAATGAAACCGGCCCAGCTCCACCCGGCGATCCGTCGGCACGTGGTACAGATACAGCGTCTGCATCCGGTCCTTGTCAGGATAAGTGTCATTCAAAATCCACTCGGCACCCGGCAGCGGAAGGTACGTGTTGTGTCCGTTCGCGGGCATCTTCTGCTTGCCCACAAGAACCGGCTCGGCCCCCTGTTTGTCGGTAAATAAATAGAAGCCGTTGTCGTGTCCGATCGGCTTGGTCCAGGCGCAGATGTGTTCGGGATCTCTCCAGATAAAATGCGACGTGGATCCGGACGGATCGATCACCCGGACGTCGCTGCCGTCCATTCCAGCTGTCAGCATGCGGGTCGAAAACCGGCCGCGGGAACGCCCCACCTTGGGATCAAAGTCGGTCCGCTAGCGATGCAGGAAGATAAAGCGCTGGCTGTCTGGGCTGACCAGGAGGTGATTAAAATAATGCCAAGCGTCGCTGAGATCGCCACCTGGATAGGGAATCTTCGCGATGTCCGCCAGCGAGACGATTAATTTCGTTTCGCCCGTTGTCAAATCCACCCGAAAGATCCCTGACGCCTCCGGCGCCCGTTCGTCATAATGTGGATCGGGCAGCCCTTCATAGCCGTATCCGGGACGCATATTGTTGATGCGGCGGAAGTCGGCCAACACGCCATATCGTCCATCCGCAGAGAGAGCGTAGATCGGCATAGGAATCGTCCGCTGCGAGCGTGTCTCGACGTCGAGCACATGGCAAACGTGCTGATCTTCAACCCGATCGTTCCAAACTACTTCACGTCCGCCGCCCGGTCGCCATTGCAGCATACAACCCTGCTGCCAGCCCCACGCCCGGCTGATCCCCAGGTCGATCCAGCGGTCACCGTCCTGCGTGTCAACCATCCCCACCTTGATTTCGTCGTCGATCTGCGGGCTGCGGTGTTCAAACGGAACTTCGTTACAGACGACGTATCGATTGGTCGAATCGAATTCCAACTTGTCGTAGTAACCCATCCAGTGAAAGCGAGGCCCCTGAGTGATCGTTCGCAACGGAACGTGGGCAACCGACGCGATGGCCTTTGATGCTTGTTCTTCGGCGGCATGCAGCCATCTGCCATTGCCGGCGGTCACAGCGGCTGCGGCCGCTGCCCGCTTCAACCAGTCGCGGCGGGACAACTCATCGCGGTGCATCACGAACTCCGAGTTGAGAAAAATGGGGGAGGAAGATTCCAGTCGGCTGGTGCGGTTTCGATCAGTATCGACTATCCTCTACGAGTTACGAGCCTGGATCAACCCGGAGCGTCGCACGACATGCCCCATCACACCAGTGTCGCCATCGCATCCGTCGGGGAAGGAGCTCCTTTGTGTCAGAGACCATGAAATCCGAGCACCGCGTTCATACGACCCATTCAACCGTGGCCGGCGGCGAACAGCCCAGCGTCATTCAATTGGCGTTGGCCGTCACCGATCCGGAAGTCATCGGCGAATTGGCCCAATATGCCGCAGGCCCCGCCCGCGACGAATACGCCACACAGGCGCTCCGCCTGGGCGTGTTGGCATTACGACAAGCACGTGGGCAGGTCGATTCAGATGCCGTCCGCCGCGAGAGCGAACGCCTGCTGGAGAATCTGCAGCATCGGCTGGAAGATCATTCGAGAACGGTCCACGACCGACTGGCCGGCTCGTTGAAGGAATACTTCGACCCCGGCAACGGACGGTTTCAGGAACGGGTCGAACGGTTGATCAAGCGGGACGGCGAGTTGGAGCAGGTTCTCCGTCGGCAACTGGGCCAGGAAGAATCCGAACTTTCCCGCACGCTGGCGCTCCACATCGGTGCCGACAGCCCACTGATGAAATGGCTGAACCCCGACCAAAGCCAGGGGCTCCTCGCGGCGTTGGAAAAAACGCTCGCCACACAGCTGGAAAGCCAACGGGAGCAGGTTCTCGGCCAATTCTCGCTCGACAACAAAGAGGGAGCGTTGGCTCGCTTCGTCGCTGAGTTGTCCGATCGCCAGGGAAAACTCTCCGACGATCTCCAAGGCCGGATCGAACAGCTTCGCAAGCAGTTCTCGCTCGACGAAGACGACTCGGCCTTGTCCCGCCTCGTGCAGAATGTCCAGACCGCACAACGCACGATCACGCGTGAGTTCTCACTGGATGAAGACACGTCGGCACTCTCCCGCCTGAAGCGTGTCATCGAGAATACCAACCAGACAATCCATTCCAGCCTGTCACTGGACGACGAGAAATCCGCGTTGGCCCGACTCCGCAAAGAGCTGACCGGCATCCTCGAACAGCAGCAGAAACAGCATCACGAATTCCAGCAGGAAGTGACCGCGTCGCTGTCAGCGATGGTAGCCCGGCGGGCCGAAGCCGACCGGTCCACGCGACATGGTCTCGACTTCGAGCGAGCCGTCTTCGAGCTGCTGCAACGGGAAGCCCAGCGGTCACACGACATCGCCGAGGCGACGGGTAATTCGACCGGGCGGATCAAGAATGCGAAGGTCGGCGACGCGGTCATCGAGCTTGGCCCCGATTCGGCCGCTCCCGGAGGCCGGATTGTTGTCGAAGCCAAGGAGCACGCCAGTTATCAGCTTCCCCAGGCGCGCGAAGAGATCGAGCAGGCCCGTCACAACCGGGACGCGCAGGTCGGCCTGTTTGTCTTCTCGAAGAAGACCGCTCCCGAAGGGATGGAACCGCTGCTGCGGTATGGCAACGACATTTTTGTCGTTTGGGACTTCGACGACGAAGCGAGCGATCTGTACCTGAAAGCCGGCCTGACGTTGGCCCGCGCGCTGTGTGTCCGCAAGACGCAGACCTCAGCCGAGCAGACAGCCGACTTCGAATCGATCGACGTGGCCATTCTGGAAGTCGAGAAGCGGGCGGCCCAACTCGACGACATCGAGACCTGGACCAAGACGATCCAAAGCAGTAGCGAGAAGATTCTCAAGAAGATCACTACCACCCGCAAATCGCTGCTGCAGCAGGTCGAGACACTCCGCGAACGGACAGACGACCTGAAACGGACCATGTCGACGCGCGCGGAAGAGTAGTGGTCGTTCAATCGTGGGCGATGCGGTCCATGACGGCGACCAGAACGAATGTCGCCAGCGGGCCGAACAGCAGCGAGATCAGAAACCAGATCAGGCCGCTCCGATTCTTCGACTGCGCCAGACCAGCGTTGATCAAGGCCAGCGTCAACCAGCCGACAGCAAACTCCTGGCGCGGATAGTATTCCATCGCTGACGTCCTCTCGCAGAATGTGGGGGGGCAAATCGAATTTGGCGACGGAGTGCGTCTCTCGCAGACTTACAATGCAGCATACCGCAGATCGGTTCACAAGTCTCGGGCGAGCCGCAGGCCCGTGAACTGCCAACGTTTCTCCGGGTGGAAGAAATTGCGGTACGTCGCCCGGAGGTGACTTCGCGGACTGGCGCACGATCCGCCCCGGAGCACCATCTGGTTGCTCATAAACTTCCCGTTGTACTCGCCCAGCGCTCCGGCCGGAGCCCGATAACCCGGGTAGGCCACATACGGCGAAGCAGTCCATTCCCACACGTCGCCATAGGCACGCAACAACGGTCCCGCATCAGCCAGATCTGGCATGGCTTGCGGATGACCGGCTGCCTGTTCGACGAAGTTTCCAACCACCGGCTGTCGACCGACGGCAACTTCCCACTCCGCTTCGGTCGGTAAGCGTGCGTTGCTCCAGCGGGCAAAGGCGTCCGCTTCGTAATAGCTGACATGACAGACCGGCTCGTCCGGGTGGACCGGCCGTTGTCCGAATAGAGTGAACACCTCACAGCCGCTACCGGACGGTTCCCAATACAAGGGTGCCCGCCACCCCTCCGATTGAACCATGTCCCACCCATCCGACAACCAGAGTTCGGAGCGGCTGTAACCGTCGTCTTCGATGAAATCGATCAATTCTCCGGCCGTCACAGGCGTGGCAGCGATCTCGGCCGACTGCAGATAAACCTGATGCTCGGGGAACTCGTTGTCGAATCCAAAGCCATCTTCTGCATGGCCGATTCGATACAGGCCCGGTTCGATCGGCAGCCAATCCTTCGAAACGTGGCGTTTGCTTGTGTGCGGCGAGCTGAGCCGTTGGTGGCAATCAGACGGCGTCGTGTGATACGCAGGCCGAAGTGGATTGCGGGAGAAGAGGTGTTTGACGTCGGTGAGGATCAATTCCTGGTGCTGTTGCTCGTGCTGAAGACCCACGTCGAGGACATCCAGCAATTCCGAGGTCATCGTTAGGCCGTGCAGCAGCTCTCCCACGCCAACATCGACTTGTCGGCGATAGTCGAGGACGTCCTCCCAACGCGGCTGCGTCATCAGTCCTCGCTCGGACCGGGGGATCCGTTCGCCGACCGAGTTGTAGTACGAGTTGAACAAGAACTCGAAGTCGGGATGAACGGGACGATAGGTCGCAGCCGCTTTCCGAAGAACAAAGCGTTCGAAGAACCATGTCGTGTGAGCCAGATGCCATTTCACGGGACTGGTATCCGGCATGGATTGCACACAGCAGTCTTCCGCCGAGAGAGGCTCTGCCAGAGACTCTGATGTCCGCCGAATGTCGCTAAAGGCCGCACGTGATCTCGACAACCGGTCGGCAGTTTCCCTTCCCGAGAGTTGCTCGCTGAGTGTTCCAGATGGTCCGAAGGGATTCATCCAACCTCCAGGTTCGTTGGTCTACGCTTGGAATCAGCATTCCGTCGCAACCACTGATTCCCCTGCGCACAGGTATCGCAGCCGTCGTCTGCAAAGATTTGTAACTCGGTCGCCTCCCATTGTTGGTGTCCCGCTGGCGATTTCAACTGGCGGGTGAGACCGGATTGGCAGTGGGGCGAGTCAGTTTTGCGACAAACGGTCCACGTGGACCTTCAGCCAGAAGCCACAGATTCCGCAAACTGAATTCGCCGAATAAACGGCACAGATAGTCATTTTGCCCATCTCGACTGGCCCGCGCAAGAGGTAAAACTGAAATTGGTTCTTGACAATCCGACCTCGGGTCCGGTGTAATATCAAAGAATAGAAATATGTTGGGTGAGTTGTATCGGAGCAGAACGTCCAATCCGAAAGGTTTCAACTCACCGGTATCGAAGAAACGATGACAGTGATGACGGCCAATCGCATCGACAGGGTGCGACCCAGCCAGCTCGGCAGTTGCAACGACAATTGACTGAGAAAGCTGGAACCGTCCGCTGGAGGCCTTGCTGTCGTTCGAACCAGAACACAAGCGCGTCGGCATCCCCTGCCGGGCGTCGTTTAACAGCTGTGATCCAGCGCCCCTCGAACCTGCCGAATAACCTCCCTGGGGGTTTGTGAACCCCACGCGATGTGTTTGACCAGCCCAGCAATGTGTTCGACCAGCCCACGCGAAGTGTTTGACCAGAAGGTGAACCACGACCGGACACAGGACCAGGCGGACTCCCCGCCGGTGAAGCAGAGAGTCGCGAAAGCCTCACATTTGCAAGAACGTCTCGTCGCTGTAGGTTATAATTTCTCGGAGTTGTAAACAGTGCAGCCGAAACCGTGGCGTCACTGTCAGAGATACGGTTAAGAACGAAGTCACCCCTAGCGTACGTCTAGTGTGCTTTTCACGAATCGGAGATTGTAGAATGCACAATCCTTGGAGTCGCCGCGACTTTATGCAGGTTGGTTTTCTCGGTGGTCTTGGCCTCTCGTTGACCGACTTTTTGCGGCTGCGGTCGGCCCAAGCCGAAATCAAACAGTACGCCACGTTTGAAGGGACCGCCAAGTCGGTCATCTTCATTTTTCTGCCGGGCGGCATGGCCCACCAGGAAACGTTTGACCCCAAGCCGCACGCACCGCTGGAATATCGCGGGCCACTCGGTTCCATCGACACAAAAATTCCGGGCGTTCGCTTTGGCCAACTGCTCCCCAAGACGGCTCAGATCGCCGACCGCATCACCGTCTGCCGGTCGATGACACACGGCGAGGCGGCTCACGAGCGGGGCACGCATAACATGTTTACGGGGTATCGCCCGAGCCCGGCGTTGCAGTTCCCCAGCATGGGCAGCGTGG
>CALJUK010000039.1 GCA_937975745.1 uncultured Planctomycetaceae bacterium
TCGGAGGCGATGTGAATCTTGATCGCCCGGAGGCGGCAACCGGAACGGGGCACCTGCATCATCCAGAAGAATCGTCCCGCTCGCAAGACTCTGGCGTTTTCCGACCGGGTGGTCGTTCAGCAGTCTGGTGCGGCGGACAGTAGTTGGTCCACTACTCTGAATGTCCATCCATCAGTTGGTCACGGCCGCCCAAGTCTGTGAAGAAACTGATCCTAACCGTGAACGCGAAGCGTGGGACCGTTGGAGCCGGCAACCGACTGGCCAACAACCGACAGCTTCGGTTGTGGTGATTCGCCGGTCGACAGCGCGTCGAGTTGCTGCTCGATCAGTTCAAGGCGGCTTTTGATCTGGGTCCGCTTGCGGACCCACTTCTTCTGCCAGGCCTGAAAGAGGTCTTCGACGCGCGCTTCGTTGCGGCGAGACTCTTCAATACTTTGATGGATACGGATCAGTGATTCAGAAAACCGGGAACGAACCGACTCATAACTCCCCCTGACTTGCTGCAGTGACCGTGACATTCACGACTCCCGAGGGGCTGCGTGCTAGACCCTGTCTCGTTTTGATGGAGTGCCCAGCGAGTCAAATAAATCAGAAACCGCGACTCGCAGCCCAGCGAGGGAAATAGTACGCACTCCCAGGCAGAGACCGCTCGTCGCACGAGCGCTACTACCGCAGAGTTCCGTTTCAGCGACATACCACCGCATCCGTGACAGTGGGCTGCAGCACTCGACGGTCCGAGAGTAGACCGGCCATTGGGACCGAGCCGTTCCTCCCGTAGGCCGGAGTTGCTGACTGTTCAAGTCAAATCGTCCAGCAAGCTGCGAATCTTGAGAAGGCAGGGGCAAGTGCGAGACATATTGAAAATGGACTGCCTTTGACGGCTGCAGAATGTTTGCGACAGGCAGAAGTCGGCCAACAGCCCCTGATCTGGACATTCCCGCCAATCGGTCACACTGCTAAGCGAGTTACAACCAGCACAACTCGGCCCAACGACCGGTTCCGGTGGGCGAACCCGCGTCTGGGGTGCATCTCTTGCGGCAGTGTTTCCGCATTTGTGTTGCGCCAATCGTGTCGCCGTGAACGACAACGGGGCTTGCCCCGCAGAGGTGCACGAGGTTCCACGGTCCCGCGCAAGGTCGCGGCGTTGTGGGCACAAAAAAACGGTCTCAGCCGATTATTCCGACCGAGACCGTTGGGACATTGTCGATCAACTCACAGAGTTCAGCGAGAGCTATTCGCTGGCCGATCCACCGGATTCGGAATCTCCCGATTCGGCCGACCCCACTGTCGCCAGTTCGTCATCCGACCCGGTAATTCCTTCGAAGTCCAGTCGCTTCTCGTCGCCGACTTCCTGAACCGTAATCTTGATGAGGTTCTTCCCTTCGAAAGTTCCCCGCAGCAGTTCTTCGGCCAGGGGATCTTCGATGTAGGCTTCCACGGAACGTCGGAGCGGACGGGCACCGTAGTCGACATCGCCACCCTTGTCGATGATGAACTCGCGGGCATCGTCGGACAGGACGAGTCGCAGCCCCCGCTCGCCGAGACGTTCGCGAACCTTGCTGAGCTCGATCTCGACGATCTGCTTCAAGTTATCGCGTGTCAACTGGCGGAAGACGACAATCTCGTCGAGTCGGCCGAGGAACTCCGGCTTGAACTCACCTTCGATGGCATGCCGCAGGCGTTCCTTCATTCGATCGTAGCTGGTGTCTTCGTCCTGTTTGGCAAATCCAAAATGGCTGCCCGAGTGAACGACGCTGGCACCGGCGTTGGTCGTCATGATGAGAATCACATTCTTGAAGTCGACCTTCCGACCAAAGCTATCAGTCAGATGGCCTTCTTCCATAATCTGCAACAGCATGTTGAAGACGTCGGGGTGGGCCTTCTCGATTTCGTCGAGCAGCACCACCGCGTAGGGACGGCGGCGGATCTTTTCAGTGAGCTGACCTCCCTCTTCGTAGCCGACGTATCCCGGGGGCGCCCCGATGAGCCGGCTGACGTTGTGCTTCTCCATGTACTCGCTCATGTCGATCTGAATGAGCGCGTCCTCGTCGCCGAACATGAACTCAGCCAGCGCCTTGGCGAGCAACGTCTTG
>CALJUK010000040.1 GCA_937975745.1 uncultured Planctomycetaceae bacterium
ATCGCAACCCGCACTGTTGATAACCTGTTGACAACCCCCGGCTGAACCCCGTTCACACGCGGGCAGGACGTAAACCTGACCAACAGGCGATTTTTGCCGAAAAACGCCCTGCCCGGGTCTCGGACCGGAAACGGCCGTCAGGGAACAGTTAATCTGGCCTTGACCGTCTCCAGATCGCCACCTATTCTCCCGGCCCTCATTTCCCCTCTCTCGCAAGAAATCCCCGTCACAATCGCGGGCCCAAATGCTGGCAGTCAGGATGGCCTCCCGCATTCTCGCCTGTTGCGCCGGCAGAAGTCACTGCGCAGGAACGGAGTCCAAGTCGCATGAACGGCTGGAAAGTAAGCCTGGTCATGGCCATCGTGGGAGTCGTCGGCTGCCACGGACTCGACGTGCCCTCGTTCCAACTGACCGATCTGAGTTGGTCCGCCTTCCAATTTCATGCGGATTCGGACTCAGAGGACGAGTTCAAGACAACGGTCGAGACCCCGCTGATCGGCAGCTACACCTCGATTGCCGGTCTGAATGTCATTGTCCTCGAAGGCGTGGGATTGGTCACCGGTCTGGACCGGACGGGGGACGATCCCCCGCCGTCGATGTACCGCACCCTCTTGCTGGAAGACATGAAGAAACGGGGCATCCACCAGCCCAATTCCATTTTGCGTTCACCTTCCACAGCACTGGTGATCGTGCGGGCCTACCTGCCACCACTGATCAAGAAGGGTGACAGCTTCGACGTCGAAGTCCGCATGCCGGGCGGCGGCGAAGCAACCAGCCTGAATGGGGGCTGGTTGATGGAAACCTACCTCTCGGAACAGGCCATTGTTCCCGGTCGAGGTCTGCTGCAAGGACATGTCTTTGCCAAAGCCAAGGGCCCTGTGCTGATTTCAACTGGTGAAGGCGACAAGGCCTCATTGGCGGGTGTTCTCCGCCGCGGGCGCGTTCTGGGAGGCGGAATCGCCCTGAAGGAACGCGATTTGGCATTGTATGTGCGCAACGACTACCGCAGCATCCGGAATGCGCGCCGGATCGCCGACAAGATCGGCGAACGATTCCACCACTACAACGAATATGGCTTGAAACAGCCGCTGGCCGAAGCCAAGACCGACCAAAAAATTCCACTGCTCGTCCATCCCACCTATGCCGACAACTTTCCCCGTTATCTGCAGGTCGTGCGGAGTATTCCCTTCCGCGAAACAGACGTCGCCTTGCGAGTGCGGATGCAGCGACTGCAGGAGGAACTGGCCAATCCGGCGACTGCCGAACGGTCGGCCGTCCGTCTGGAAGCCATCGGCGCCAGTGCGATCCCCATCTTGAAGACCGGCCTGCAAAGCCCGTCGCTGGAAGTCCGTTTCCATGCGGCATGTGGACTAGCCTACATGGGAGATTCGTCGGGACTGGACGACCTGGCATCGGCGGCACGCGTGGAACCAGCATTTCGAGTCTACGCGTTGGCAGCGATGGCTGCATTGGATGAACCAGAAACACACATGAAACTGCGGGAGTTGATGAACGAGAGCAGTGCCGAAACTCGCTACGGTGCCTTCCGCGCGTTGTGGACTCTGGACAAGCGGGATCCGTTCATCTACGGGAAGCTGCTGAACGATCAGTTCAAACTGCACACACTGCAGACGGAGGGACCGCCGATGGTCCACCTGACACACCGCCAGCGGGCGGAAGTGGTGCTGTTTGGGGCAGACCAAGAAGTCTATACGCCGCTGACAGTACGAGCCGGTGCCAAAATCCTCGTGACGGCAGCCGCCGGCAGCGAAACGGTTACAGTCAGCAAGTTTGCAGTGGACGAGCCCGACCAACGGAAACAGGTCTCCACTCGACTGGCTGACATCATCACCGCGTGCGCCGAGTTGGGAGCATCCTACCCGGATGTCGTCCAAATGCTGGCCCAAGCGGGCAAGCAACACAATTTGGCTGGTGAGATCGCCATTGATGCCCTGCCGAAGTCGGGCCGGACTTACTACCGCGACAATGCCAGCGATGGGGAAACTCAACGACGTAAGGCACGTATCGGACGTCCCAACCTGGCTCCAAACTTGTTCCCCCAGGGCGGCCACAGCAGCGACGACGCAGAGGAA
>CALJUK010000041.1 GCA_937975745.1 uncultured Planctomycetaceae bacterium
TTCGTCGACGAACCCTGTGTCGTAGACGGAAATCTCGTTTCCGGCAGGACGTTCCACGACAACGGCCACTACGTGGGCCCTTGGATCGAGCTGCTTCAGAAGGCCGCCAAATCGCGGGCAGCCACAGTTCCCGGCAAGACTTCGACATTGGTCGATTCACATTCAATGCGTTGACCCTTTGCAAACCAGGCGTGCCAGGCATGCAACTCTTGGTGGACTTAAGCAACCGACCGGCACACTCCGCGAATGCGGGACGATTGCCGGTGCGTGCGACGATCCTTGTCCTGCTTCTTTCGCTGTGCCAGGGGGGAACACTCCGGGCCGCTGCTCGGCCCAACATTCTGTTTGTGATGACCGACGATCAGGGCTATTGGGACACCGGAGCAACCGGGAATCCTCACATCGACACGCCGAACATGGACCGCCTCGCGGCCGAAGGAATGCAGCTCCGCCGATATTACGCGGCTCCGGTCTGTGCACCGACGCGCGCGGGTGTCATGACGGGGCGGTACTACCTGAGGACCGGTTTGTACAACACACGTTTCGGCGGCGACTCGCTGGGAAAAGAGGAAATCACCGTTGCGGAATGCCTTCGGAGCGTCGGTTATCGGACGGGACTGTTTGGAAAGTGGCACCTGGGCAAGTATCCGGGATACCAGCCGCAGGAACGGGGTTTCAACGAGTTCTTTGGCCATTACCACGGACACATCGAACGATATCAGTTTCCCGATCAGGTGTATCACAACGGCCGTCCCGCCGAGGCACGGGGATACGTGTCTGACCTGTTTACTGACGCAGCCATCGACTTCATTCAGCAATCGGCCCAAGAGGGAAGAGAGCCCTTCTTCTGTGCCCTGATGTTCAATGCGCCGCATTCTCCCTGGTTGCTTGATACATCGCACGTTGCTCAGTCGAAGGGGGACGACCTTCTGGCGAAGTACCTCGCGCGAGGACTGCCGATCCGCGAGGCACGCATTTATGCGCTGATTGAACGTGTCGATCAGAACCTGGGCCGTCTCCTTTCCCGTCTCGCGACGTTTGGCATTGCGGACAACACGCTGGTTGTCTTCACCAGTGACAACGGTGGCGTCAGCAGTTTCTGGAATGGAGGAATGCGGGGGCGAAAGGCAAGCCCGTACGAAGGAGGTGTCCGGGCTCCCTGTTTTGTTCGCTGGCCGAAGATGATTCCGACCGGTCAGACCGTCGACGCGCAAACGTCGCATGTCGATTGGCTTCCGACCTTCTGTGAACTGGCAGGGGCACAAGTCCCCGCGGATCGGACCATCGACGGAAAGAGCCTTGTGTCGATTCTCACGACCGGGGCCGCAGACGAACATCATCCGTATGTGTATCACACCTGGGATCGCTATTTCCCGAACTCTGATCGTCGCTGGAGCATTAGTGACACGCGGTGGAAACTCGTCGGCCTGTTTGCTGCAAATCAGCAGCCCGATCCTGCGAAATGGCAGTTATTCGACTGGCGGGCCGATCCTGGGGAACCTCGCAATGTGCTCGATGATCAACCCGAAATTGCTGGCCATCTGCGCGCGGAGTTTGCTCGCTGGTTCGAGGACGTAACGGCAGGCGTCGACTACTCACCCATCCGCATTCCCGTCGGCTCTTCAACCGGTGGAGCAGTTCACATTTCGCCGAGTTGGTCCGTATGGGAGGGGGACCATATCAAGTACAGGTTCGACGGGTATGACTGGGATACGATTGAAGGGTGGAGAACGGCAGGCGAGCGGGCCACCTGGAAGCTGGATGTCCGACAGGCGGGCGCGTATCGCGTCGGTCTGAGCTATGGCTGTCGGCCCACTGACGCGGGCGGAGTTCTCAGCCTCCGTGTCGGAGACGCGGGCCTTGAACATCGCGTGCGGCCCACAGCGACGGCCGACCAATTCGAACAGTTTGATGCAGGCGTGCTCCACTTGCCCGCGGGTGACGTTGAACTCGTGGCGGAGGTCGCTTCGACGACCGGACTGGAATTGATGCGTCTGAACGAAATTGTCCTGGAACGCCTTAAACAGGCGCCTCCCGAACGTGACACCGCGCCATAGAAAACGATGCGAGAGGCATTCACGTGTCTGGCTCCGTTGCGATCCATCACATGAGGAAGGCGGCTTCCTTGACTTGACTATTTGGAAAGGCCATATGATGAAAAGACTCCTAGGCTTTGTCCCAAAACTGGTATTTGACGATTTCGAGAAATCGACAATGCTTG
>CALJUK010000042.1 GCA_937975745.1 uncultured Planctomycetaceae bacterium
CATTCGTGCGGGCTTCGAATCGGCAGCATTTGCCAACCCACCCAGGAACGCACCACCTGCGATCAGGGACAGAAACAGTCGACTCGCGCGGAAGTTACTTCGCATCGATCACTCCAGGACATTCAGACTGGCAGTATTCAGGTAGGAACTGCCGCGTTCAGCAACAGGATTCGGACGCAGTGAACATAGCTCACACAGAAGCGACAAGCGGTCCGATGTTGGCGAATCTTCAGTAACTCAAGGGGGCCACCGCTGAGAGCGGTTCCAAAACGTCAGTGTGTATTAACTTCGCCCAGGAGGCATTGCCCGAAGACATGTCCCCCGGATGGTGTTGAAGCCGCTTCTAGTGGTTGAACAGGAATTCCCGTGAGTTCAACAACGCCCAGAAAATGTCTTCCAGGACCTGCTGCGGGTTCTCGGCGGAAGCCAGTTGCTGATTCAGCGCGGCGGATTCCGCTTCAGTCGGTTTACGTGTCAGGCAGGAAATATACAGCCGTTCGACGATTTCCTGCGGTTTCTTTCCTTCGCCGAGCCAAGTCGGAATCAACTTGCCGGCCTGGATTTTCTCGTTCGCCGTATCGCCGTTAATCAGGTGGAGTGCCTGCGACAGGTTGGGCTCCATCCGGACCTCACACGAGCAGACCGTCTCGCGGGAGGCGCGGCCGAATGTCTGCAGGAAGTAATTGCTGGTGTTGCCGTCAGCAATCTGCACGGCGCGAGCTCCTACGGGCAGCCCGCGGAACTTCGTTGTGGTCCCGGTGACCTCGTAGATGCAGTCCAGGAGAACTTCAGCTCGGATCCGCCGCAAATGAGCGTGTGAGAAGTTGGTGGAATCGCGTCCGTTGGTCTCGTTGGCCTGTGTCGACATCTGGTAGGTGCGGGAGTTGCAGATGTCCCGGACCAGCTGGCGGAAGTCGTATTTGTAAGTCGTCAAGCGGCTGCCCAGTTCATCGAGCAGGGCTGAGTTGACCGCGGGATTGCTGACGCGGACGTCGTCCACCTGATCGATGATGCCCCGACCCAGGAAGTGAGCCCAGATGATGTTGGCAAAGTTCTTCGCGAAGTACGGGTTGTCGGGAGATGCGAGCCATTCGACGAGGACTTCGCGGCGATCCCGGCCTTTGAGTTCCGGCACGTCGCCACCGAGGAACTTCGGTTTCATGTTTTGTTTGGTGACCGGGTGCTGAACTTCGCCACCACCCTGGTTGAAGATGATGAGTTCGCGGGGGTCTTCACCCCGTTTGCGGCCGACTTGCGAGAAGAACGCCGCAAAGCTGTAGTAATCGTCCATGGTCCAGCGGTCGAACGGATGGTTGTGACACTGCGCACATTGGATCCGCATTCCCATGAAGACCTGGGCCACGTTTTCGGCCGTCTTCAGAGTGTCCTGCTCATTTTGGTAGTAGTTGGTGGCAGCATTGGCAAAGGTACCACCACGCGAGGCGAGCAGTTCCTGAACCATCGTGTCCCAGGGGACGTTGGCGGCGATCCGCTCCTTCAGCCATTCGTAGTATCGGACGGCTGACTTGTAATCGACCCGATTCGGGACTTCGCGAATCTGCAGCAGTTCGGCCCACTTCATGACCCATAGCTCGACGAATTCCTTTCGACCGAGCAGTTCGTCAATCGTCTTGGCCCGCTTCTGGGGATCGGTATCCGCCATGAAGGCGTTGTACTCGTCGACGGTTGGAAGTTTGCCAACCAGGTCGAGGTAGCTGCGACGAAGGAATTCTTCGTCCGTACAGAGTTCGGAGGGGGCAATCCGCAGCTTGCGAAGTTTGTCGTTAATCAACTCGTCGATGTAGTTGTTGGCCAGTTGCTCGCCCGGAGTGTAGTTCGATTCTTTGGGAAGCACGATGAACTGCGAGCCGACGGTGTGTGTGTCGAAGCGGGCGGAAATGAACGCTTCGCCCGGATTCGACGCAGTCACGACTCCGGTCTGAGAGACCTCGGCCGAGTTGTCGTTATTGGTCATGAAATACGCCAGCGATGTCACGTCGCGGGTGGTTCCGTCTGAATATGTCGCCAGAACGGAAAGTCGCTGCGTTGCCCCAGCACCCTGCAACACGGCTTCCAGCGGATAGAGCTTGATCGAATCGACCGTGGGGAGATTCCCCTGGTCGTTGGGGGCGCCGGCTTCAAGCCAGCGAATGAGCGTGTTGTTCAGTTCGCTGTTGGCCTCGAACCGTTTGCCGCCGGTATGCGGGACAGTCCCGATGGACTTTTCGATCATCAGGGATCGCTCGGGAACGGCGATGTTGATTCGTCGGCCGCTGATCTCGCGGGTCAGTCGGTAGTAGTCACCTTCGGGATCGAAACCAAACAGTGACAGGCGAAAACCGTCTTTGCCGCGAGCGGCACCGTGGCAGCTACCATTGTTGCAGCTGGACTTCATGAAGACAGGCATCACGTCCAGGCGGAAGCTGATGGGACGATCGACGGTGGCCTGAGTCACTTGCACGGGAATGTTGATCGAATGTCCGCCGTAGGCGACCGCCATGACTCCCTGGCCGTCTTTCGTCGGGTAGAGGGTGGCCCCCTCCTGCCGTACGAGTCCGTCTGCCGGCAGTGTGAACTGTGCCTGATCCGTCACGTCCTGTGTTGTGCCATCAGGCATGACGGCCTGGACGAGCAGCGATTGGCGATCGCGGCTTGTCGTCAGAGCGATGGCCTCTGGATAGACCTGGACGCTGGCAGGCTGTGGGGCATCAGCGGCCTGGGCGTCGTCAGCAGTCCATCCGAAAAGGAGACTACCGAGGATTGTCAGAGTGCAGATGCAGGAAATTCGACACATGGGTGCGTCCTTGGCGAAATTCACGGTTTCGACTGTGAGAGCGGGCTAGGGCAATCTCGATCAAGTGTTTCTAAACGTTCGACTTTACTTTGTTCCGCCAGCTGCGGCCTGCTGAGCCTGCAACCGAAGTTGTTCGAGCCGCGTCAGCCGATTGGGCTCTTTCTTCTTGGGTTGTTGCTTCTTGGCGACCTCCTGCATCGGAGCGGGAGCCG
>CALJUK010000043.1 GCA_937975745.1 uncultured Planctomycetaceae bacterium
CTCTGTGTACACCACCTGATGTAGGGTCCGACGGCCGTGTAGGCCATCCGCCAATGCCTCTCCCGCTGACCGAATGTCACGGTACGAGATGGTCACGGCATGTGATTCTGCGGTTCCGACCGGCCGCAGCCCGCTATGCAGCCCGGCCGCTGGCACCTGCCGGACGCTTCGTTCCGTGTGATGCCCCTCGGTTGAACAGCCACAGCAGAGCTGGATTGGCGATGTAGATCGTACTGTAGGTACCGACGACCACGCCAACGACCAGACAGAATGCGAATCCGTGGATGCCCTCCCCCCCGATCGTGTACAGGATGCCGACCACCAACAACGTGGTCAGCGAGGTCAGCAACGTCCGCGAGAGAGTCTGATTCACACTGGCGTTGATCATGTCAGCCGTCACAGCCGGATTCTTTCCACGGATTTCGCGCACACGGTCGAAGACGACGATCGTGTCGTTGAGCGAATACCCGATAATCGTCAGGAAAGCGGCGATCATCGGCAGATTGATCCGGAAGTCGTAGAAGTCCAACGCTGTTCCGATTGCGGTGTTTGACAGCAGCGAGGCAATCGCCACCATTCCCACCACGACAAGCACGTCGTGCACGAGCGCCACAACGGCTGCCAAGCCGAATGTCACATGCTCGAACCGGAACCAGATGTACGCGACGATTGCCATGATGCTGACCAGCATGGCCAGCAGTGCCGACTCCTGCATCTCGCGGGCAACGGAACTGGCAAAGCTATTGACTTCGTCAAACTTCGGCGTGGTCTCCATCACATGGGCCATGTCAGCGAGCGCCTTCTGCAGGTCGGCCTGGGCCAGCACCGGCTGGGCCTGTAGTTTCATTTCGGTATACTTCCGCACCTGCCCGGCATCCACTTCCAAACCCGGACCGCCCGTTCCCGTCAGCTCGAACAAACCGCGAGTTCGATCATACTTCGGCTGCCCTTCGGGGCCAGCGATCGCAGCGAGCGAATCGGACAACAGCTCTTCCATGTTCGGAATGCGCACCGGTTCGCTGAACGTCAGCGACACCTGGTAACCGCCCGTTGCGGCCGCATCAGCCGGATTGGCATCTTCTGGAGAAGCAACCGCCGTGATCTCGCCGTATCCCATGGTCACATGGACCAGTTCGTGACCAGAATCCTTGAAGACACCGTCGACGCCCTTGCGAACGGCCTGGGTATCTTGCTCGGTTGTTCGCAGTCGAAAACGCCGTCCCCCTTCGAAGCCCGCGACATCCTCGCCAGTGAGGGTCAGGTGTTCGAGTGTGATACTGCTGCCAAACACTTCGGCAAGTGTATTGCGAATTTCGTCGGTTTCCTGCGGCTCAACAAACTCGAAGGTCACCATCGTTCCGCCACTGAAGTCGATGTCGAGGTTGTCCGCGCCCCGGGCATACAGACAGATCAGTCCAACCGAAATCAGTATCGCAGAACCAGCGTAGGCCACGGCTCTCTTGCCGAGAAAATTGATGTGCGTTTCGCCGATCACGCTGAACATTTTCAGATCGGTGATCCAGCGTTTCCGCTCGCAAATCTCGAAACACAACCGGCCCACGTACAATGCGGCCCACATGCTGATCACAATACCGATGAACAATGTCACAGCGAAGCCACGGACCTGATCGCTACCGATCGCATAGAGCACGACGGCTGTAATAAGAGTCGTGACGTTGGCGTCGACAATCGTTGAAAGTGCCTTGTCGAAGCCGTTGCGGATGGCCATTCGCAAACTGCTGCCACGGTTCACTTCTTCCCGCATTCGCTCGAAAATCAGCACGTTCGCGTCCACCGCCATACCGATCGTCAACACCAAACCGGCCAGACCTGGGAGAGTGAAGGTGGCGTCAATGAAGGCCATCGTCCCCAGGACAAGCACCAGGTCGAGCAGCAGGCAGAGATTGGCAATCAGACCGGCCTTCAGGTAGTAGAACGCCATAAACACGAAGACCACGACTGCCGAGACGGTGATGGCCAGTTTTCCCTTTTCCTGAACATCGCTTCCCAACAATGGGCTGATCGTGAATTCGCTAATCGGATCACGTTTGAGCGGCACCTCGAGGGCACCTGCATTCAGCACGTTGATCAGCTGTTGAATTTCCTCCTGAGTGAAGCGTCCGCTGATCTGCCCGCTGCCGCCGGTAATGGCTTCTCTTAGATTCGGAGCCGAGTGGACCTTGCCGTCCAGCACAATGGCCAGCCGCCGCATGAAGCCGTCCTTCGACGGACGATTTTGCGTCGTCAAGCTCGAAAACAGAAACGCGCCCCGCTGATTAAAGTTGAAACCGACAGCCGGTCCACCATTTTCGTCCATCGTCTGGTCGGCCCGTGAGAGATACCGTCCCGTCACGCGTCGATCTTCGACTGGTTCGACAATACAGAGAACTTCCGTCCCCTCTTCGACGGTTCCATCGGCCCGCTCAAAATTCGACTGGCGGGTGACAACTTCGCCGTGTTCGCTGAACGGTTCGTCGCTGCTCACTTCCCGCCACGTGGCCACCACACGGCCGCCAATACGAACGTCCGACAGCGGCGGCCGTTCCATTCCCTGGCGAATGATCTCTTTGTGGTCGCGTTGATTGGCCAGGATGTCGAATTGCAGGCTGCCCAACTTGGTAATCAAGTTCTTCTTCTGCTCGACGACGTCCGAATCGGCACCGGGAATGATGATTTCAATCCGGTCCGAGCCGACTCGGCGGACAGTCACTTCCTCGGTTCCCGAGGGATTGATTCGGCGTCCGATCGCGCCGACCATTTGGTCCATCAACCGGGTGTCGACTTCTTTACCGAAGGCCGCAGCCCCTTCGCGATCGACCTCGTAAACCAGGTTCGTACCACCGGCCAGGTCAATGCCCAGCCGAATGGCGTTCCGCCAGTCCTCTCCCTGAGCAATATGGTAGACGAAGGGGGACAGGCCGAGAACGACAGCAAACAGGACGCCTCCCATCTTGCCCCACAGGTCCTGCAACTTGAACACCCGGGCCACACCTGCCGCTAGCGCGAAGGGAAGGACAAAAATGACCACCAACACCAGCAGCATTGTCCAACCGCCGGGAGCGGAGCTGACGGCTTCCTCGGCCGCCAACAGAAGTTGCCCAGCCAATGTAATTTCTGACAG
>CALJUK010000044.1 GCA_937975745.1 uncultured Planctomycetaceae bacterium
GGCGTCAACTGCCTGATTCGCAGGCCATTCCGCGTCCAAACGCCGCCACAGTTGTGCGCAAAACGCTTAGGTTCGTTTCCGCGACGGACATTTCGAAAGATCGAAGCATCCGCAGTCGAAAGGCTGCGGATGTTTTTTTAGGTAGGCCGACCTCGCAGTTCACCCTGCCATCCGTCGATTCATTCTTCTGGATCCTTTGCAACCCGTCTGCCGTTCTGCGACGATACGGCAGATTGGGCCGGCAGGTCGGCCCAGGTGAAGTCGGTTTTGTTCGTGTTGCGTCGGAGAGAAGACCTTGGTGAAACTGCAGGGAACCAGCGCATTGGTCACGGGAGCATCGCGTGGGATCGGCCGGGCCTGCGCGATCGAATTGGCTCGTAATGGTGCAAACGTGGCGATCAACTTTCGCTCGCATCCGGAAGAAGCCGAACAGGTTGCCGATGAGATTCGCGGACTGGGCCAGAAGGCATTGCTGGTTCAGGCGGATGTGGCCGACCAGGCTGCGATCGACGAGATGGTTGCAAAGACGGTTGCGGAATTCGGCGGCTTGGACATGTTCGTTTCGAATGCCGCCTACAGCGACCGCCAGTTGATGATCGACTGCGATTTGGAGGGGTTCCGCCGGACGATCGACGTTTCGATGTGGGGCGCATTCTACGGGGTTCGGGCCACTGCCAAGCAGATGGTCGCACAGGGACGGGGCGGATCGATTGTGGTGGTCAGTTCGCCGCACGCCGTCATCCCCATTCCGACATCGATGGCCTATAACATGGCCAAGGCGGCCATTGACCACATGGCCCGGACAGCTGCCATCGAGTTGGCGCCTCACCGCGTCCGGGTGAATATCGTGCATCCCGGTTGGATCGATACTCCCGGTGAGCGGAAATTCTTCACAGAAGAGCAGCTTGCCGAAGGGGCCAAATCGTTACCGTGGGGCCGGCTGGGGCAGCCCGAGGAGATCGCAAAGACGGTGGCCTTCATTCTCA
Organism: uncultured Planctomycetaceae bacterium; assembly: GCA_937975745.1. Classification (GTDB taxonomy): domain Bacteria; phylum Planctomycetota; class Planctomycetia; order Planctomycetales; family Planctomycetaceae; genus CALJUK01. Next base: position 987 of record CALJUK010000044.1, read on the forward strand.
GTGAAGACGCCGTCTATATGACGGGCAGCACGACGACAGTCGACGGAGGCGTCAGCCTTCCCTGGTGGTCTAATCGGGCCGAGGGAAAGCAGTAGTCGGCATTGGCGCTCGGCAGCGCCTTCACCGCGCCGGACCTACTCTTTCTCTTTTTTTCCAATCGACGTTGGCCGCGATTGCTTTTCCAGCCAGCGACAGGCGGATGTGGGAAGACCTTCGTGTCCCCCTTCAAAAATCGTGACTCGGGCCTTGCCCACGTGGCGGCGGAGGTGGATTGCGCGTTCGAAGTCTGGATCGTGGACTTGCTGGGATTTGTCCTTGCGCCCCTGGTTTTCCCACAGTTCGTCCATCAGTTCTGCAGAAACCGGTTCGCCACCGTTGGCCTGGGCGACTTGATTAAACGCCCACAGCGTGTGGAGAAACGGGACCGATCCCGTTCGGCCGTCGTGAACGCCAGCGCACAAGTCCAGTCGCAGATCGCCCACGTTGGCGATCCGGGACAGTGGACTCCGCTCGGCATACTGCTGATCGATCTTCTCCGAGGCTCCCGGCGGCCCCCCCAGTGACTTCATGATCATGCGGGCGTAGTTCTGCGGCTGACCGTCGGGGGTGTGAAACTTGTACCACTCGGCGAGGTCACTGATGCCGACCCAGGCCGAAACGGCGGAGAAGCGATCGGGATGGTAGCCGGCCATCAGCATCGACATATGCCCTCCACCTGAGGAACCGGCGAGGTAAATTCGCTTCGAATCGACCGGATATCTGGCGATCATCCAGTCGACGCTGTCGACGATGTCCTGCCGGGCGGCTGCCGATCCGCACGCCTCGGGATGATCGTTGCGGCCGCGGAAGTTCGGATGAACGAACAGCCAGCCTCGCTGAATGGCTTCACCCAGCCAGGCGGAGTTGTTCTGCGTGTAGTCTCCGCTCCACGAATGGAGAAAGACGAGCAACGGTCGTGGTTCGCTGCCGGGATCCTGCGGTGCCCAGTAACGGATTGGCTGCTGCGTGCCGTCAAAACTGCTGGGGATTTTGACAGTCTGATATCGTTGAAGCTCTTCCGGCGAAGGTTCGGCAGAGTGCGTCGTCATGGCTGTGGAGACAACCATGACCCAGCAGAGAGTAAACACAGCGACCATTTGTTCGAAGCGTCTCATGTTGCGATCCAGATGAAATGCGGTGCCGGTCATGGGGGAAGGGAGCGGGCGGACCGAAGACTGTCACTTGCTCTCGTTATTTTTCGAAGTGTCGGCCGGTCGCTCGATCATGCCCCACATATGCCCGCCGACTTCGCCATGCTGCCAGGTTCCCACGTAGCGGTTTCCATCGAACAGCACACGGGCGCTGAAGGTTCCCATCCCGGGGATGGTCAGGTTGGTCAGCGAGATGACGGGCGTGTCTCCGGCCCATAACACGGGCAATGTCATTGGGATTTTCGTGTCGTTGTCGCCGTACTTGATTCGGGCCAGAAAGACCCAGAACGGATTGTCGGGATCTTCGGGGTCCAACTTGGTGACCGATTCGAGTTCGTACCGCTCGGTGGCTGGCGGGCGCTCGCGTCCTTCGATGCTGAACTGCCCGACCAGCGTGGCTCCGGAAAGGGACTTCGAGAAGTTCTCGAAGCGTGCCTGCTGCGTCCGCGTATCTGTCTGATCAGCGGCAGTGGCTGACGGGCAAAAGCTGAGTGTGACTGCTGTCACCACCACAAACGGGATCACCGCCGCCAGGATGGCAGCCGTGAGACTGCGGAAAGCCATTTCGAATCGGCGAATGGTGGGGGCTTGAACAGCGATACTGCTGCGATTCTGCCAGCGAAGATGTTTCATATCAGTTGACTCCTGTCTGTCGTGCAATGCGTTGTGAGGCTCTGTTCTGTGCGAGGGAGGGCGCTGACGTTTGTAAGGTTGCCGTGTTCGGAAGTAGGCGTTTGGCCCGAGGCGCGATATCCGTCCGATTCTTATTTCTCAATCCGAGACTTCTCGGTTGACGCACCACCTGTATGTTATCCATTCTGGTGGTGGACTCAAATCGCTTGGAAACTCAAACAGAGAGTGGTGACAATTGACGGATTCTGACGCAGTCGCCCGACCCGGAACGCCCCCCGAATTCCAGACGCTTCTGCCGGCGTTTCGCGAGCTGTGCGAAGTGGTGGCCAGGCTTCGATCCCCGGAAGGATGCCCCTGGGACCGCGAGCAGACGCTGGAAACAATCAAGCCATATACGCTGGAAGAGACGTACGAACTGCTCGACGCGATCGACAGTGGCGACGACGCGCACATCGTCGAAGAACTTGGCGATGTCTTGCTGCAAGTCATTCTGGACGCGCAGATTGGTGCCGACGAAGGCCGCTTCACACTGGAACCGGTGATTCGGGGCATCAGCGAGAAATTGATCCGCCGCCATCCGCATGTCTTCGCAGATGCCCAGGCCGAGACGCCTGGAGACGTCGTCCAGCATTGGGATCGAGCCAAGAAGGCCGAGAAAGAACGGGAGTCGATCTTTGACGGTCTGCCGCGGGCTTTGCCCGGTCTGGCGCGAGCGGCCCGGGTGACCGCGAAGGCGGCCCGTGTTGGTTTCGATTTTCCGCATCGCGCGATGCTGTTCGACAAGCTGCGGGAAGAAGTCGACGAATTGGCTGCTGAACTTTTCTTCGACGGTCGCATTCCCGATATGCCGGCGAACGTCGACGTCGAGGTCACACCTGACGAACCGGTTGCCGATCCGGAGCTGAAATCCCGGATTGAGGGCGAGTTGGGAGACATCCTGTTCGTGGTGGCCAACATCGCCCGCCGATGGCAGATCAATCCGGAAGAGGCGCTCCGCCGCAGCAATGCCAAGTTTGAACGCCGCGTACGAGGAATCGAACAACACCTCCGCGCACAGGGGAAGACGCTGCAAGCGGCGACGCTGCGCGAGATGGAAGACCTGTACCAGGC
>CALJUK010000045.1 GCA_937975745.1 uncultured Planctomycetaceae bacterium
ATAGCCGCCGCCTATGCCTTCGATGTCGCACAGGTACCTCGCCATATCCAGGAAATTTACGGCAGAGGAGTGCACGCCCGACAGACACTGATTGCCCGTCGTCTACTGGAAAGGGGTGTTCGCTACGTGCAACTATGGCACGGCGCCGGACAACCCTGGGACAACCACGACAACATTGAGGCGAACCATCGAAAGTTGGCTGGTCAAATCGATCAGCCGATTGCCGCGTTGATTGCCGACTTGAAGCAACGGGGTCTGTTCGAGGATACGCTCGTCATCTGGGGCGGTGAGTTCGGCCGCACCCCGACGGTCGAATTGGCGGGCGGCGGAAAGGAACGACTCGGCCGGGACCACAATCACTACGGGTTTACCGTCTGGATGGCCGGCGGCGGTATTCGCGGAGGCGTCAGCTACGGTGCGACCGACGATTTTGGCTTCAAGGCTGTCGATAAACCGGTCAGCGTGCACGACCTGCACGCGACGATTCTGCACCTGCTTGGCTTCGATCACGAACAGTTGACATATCGCTATGCCGGCCGAGACTTCCGTCTGACCGACGTGCATGGCCACATCCTCGACCCGATTTTGGCCTAACCACAACCATGCCACGACAGAACACGTCCGAGTCGCAGCTGGCGCCGTTCAGACACTGGAGCTGCAGCTCCTAATCACGCAGCCATTCTGCGAGATGTGTTTGGACGAATTCGTCATCGTTTAGATGTGGATAACTGCGGTACACACGATCGATTTCGGCGATTTGGCCAGGTCCGAGACCTTCGTCTGGATCCAGACACGCCGTCTCGACGAGTAGCCCCTGCCGCCGCAGGACTTCATGCAATCCTGAGATGACTCCCTCGTACTGATTTGCTGCATCAAAGAAAGCCGCATTGCAGTCGGTCACTTCGACCGCCAGCCGCAACATCGCGAGCGGAATGTCTCCCCCGGATTGCACGATCTGGTGACATCGATCGAGCAGTTCAACGGCTCGTAGCGTCCAGACCGACCAATGGCCCAACAGGCCTCCGACGATGCGGCGTTCGACCAGTTCGCCATCGCGCTGGAAGCGATACGGTGTGAGTAAATCGAGCACGATGTTGTCATCGTTGCCTGTATACAACGCGATGTCGTCCCGCCCCGAGTCAACGACCGCACGGACAACGTCCAGAGTCTGGTAGCGATTGAACGGTGCCATTTTGATCGCCACGACTTCTGGAATGGCTGCGAAACAACGCCAGAACTCGTACGCAAGTTTCCGACCACCGACAGCCGGCTGCAAGTAGAAGCCAACCAGCGGAATGATCTCGGCGACAGCCTGACAGTGGGCGATTAATTCGTCGTTGCTGGCCTTGGGGAGCGCGGCCAATGAAAGGAGCCCGGCGTGAAATCCGAGTTCTCGCAGCAGCTCCGCCTCATTGACCGCCTGCGGTGTCGAGCCGGCAAGTCCTCCAATGCGGAGCAACGGCTCCGCTCGCTCTCGATCGGCCCGGTCCATCTCTTCTGTCGCGAGCGTCAGCACAGGCTCGAACAGTCCAATGTCGGGACGCCGAATTTCGAACTGTGTGGTGTGCACTCCGACGGCCAGCCCCCCAGACCCGGCCGCAATGTAGTACCGGCTGAGGGCGCGTTGGCGCCGTTCGTCCAGGCGTCGCGCAGCCGTCAACGCCAGCGGATGCGCGGGAATGACGACACCTCGCTGGAGAACACGCGCGACGTTCTCAGGGAGTTTAGTAGCGGCCATCAAGGACCTCGAACTTTGTCGGCTTCCCGAGCGTTTCGCCACCACATTTGACCCAGTCGGCCACGCGATCGACGATGATTCCTGCGGCGACTCGTGGGTAACCGAAACGCTGATGTGCTGGCTGGGCATTACTCAGCAACGCTGACGAGGATTCCTCGCCGACAAATTCGACGGGCTTCCCCATCCGCTCGGCAAGCTGCTCGCAAACCCGGCGGACACTGAGTGTTTCCGGCCCCGTCACGTTGAGAACGGTGGCAGGGCTGTTGCACTCGGTCAGGCAGGCCAATGCCATCGCGTTCGCATCCCCCTGCCAAATCACGTTGAACGTCCCCATCGCCAGGTTGATCGGTCTCCCCGACCAGACCTGTTGTGCCAGATCCACCAGGACCCCGTACCGCAGTTCACAAGCGTAGTTCAGCCGAATGATGGCAGTGGGAATCGACCGTTGCCGGGTGAAGTGTTCGAAGACGCGCTCCCGCCCCAGGCAACTCATCGCGTATTCTCCGATGGGATTCAGCCGATCGGTCTCGACTGAGCCCCCCCCGGTCACCGGCGTCATCCCGTAGACATTGCCGGTCGAGAAGGCCGCAATGCGACTTCCCGCGTATCGACGACAGACATTTGCCGGCAGAACGGTATTCATGGCCCAGGTGAGCGATTCATTTCCGGTGGCACCGAATTTCATTCCCGCCATGTAGACTACGTTGGGAACATCGGGAAGGTTCGCGACGGCCTGTTCGTCAAGCAAATCGGCCTGAATCGTCTCGATTCCCCAAGCCTGTAACTTGGCTTGGACGGTTGGGTTCGAAAAACGGGAGACACCAATGACGCGACGTTTGACGCCCGCTTTCTCGTCGGCCCGCGACGCCATCCGGGCCAGTGTTGGCCCCATCTTGCCGGCGACACCCAGGACGATCAAATCGCCATCAAGTCCTGCCAGCCGTTCGACGACGTAGTCCGGTGGGTCGCTCAGTTCCGTTTCGAGTTCTTCGACTGTGGAAAGTTTCATGATGGGGAATCCAGCAGTTGTATTACTGTCACGAATGAGGAATGAATGTTGAGGGCATCTGCCACGGGATGGAAACTCGTCCGACACGATGATATGACAGGCCAACGAATTTCTCAGACCGCTTTTATGGAGACGCCGAAGAATGCTCGAACCTGACGAAGTCGTACTTTACGATTCGAGGCCACTGATGTTTCGAAACCGACCGCTGTATTTCGTGCTTTGCCTGATTCTGTGTCCGCTTATCATCGGGCTGATTCTCTTGCTTGTCTGGTGGATCCAGGTGCTCGGCACGCGACTGACCGTCACCAACGAGCAGACGACACTTCGGAAGGGGATTCTCTCCAAGAGCACGAACGACGTCTTCCATAGCAACGTCCGCAACATTCAAGTGCGTCAGACCTTCCTGCAGCGTCTGATGAACGTGGGCTGGATCGGCATTTCGAGCTCGGGACAGTCGGGATTGGAAATCGAAGTGAATGGCATTCCCGATCCGGACAAGGTCAAGCAGATCATCGACGATCATCGCAACGGCTGAACCGCGGAACAAGGCGACCGCTGCGGTCGGTCACGCCAAGATTTCGTCAACAACCCGTCCCGCGATATCTGTCAGACGGTAATGCCGCCCCTGGAATTTGTACGTCAACCGGGTGTGATCGATCCCCAGGCAATGCAACATGGTGGCGTGCAGGTCGTGCACCTCAACCGGGTTTTCGACCACATTATAGCTGTACTCGTCTGTTGTGCCGTAACTCATTCCGGGTTGAATCCCGCCGCCAGCCAACCAGACGGTAAAGCACCTGGGATGGTGGTCCCGGCCGTAGTCGACCTTCGTCAGTTTATCCTGACAGTAGACCGTTCTGCCGAACTCGCCTCCCCAGACCACCAGCGTGTCGTCCAA
>CALJUK010000046.1 GCA_937975745.1 uncultured Planctomycetaceae bacterium
CCGCTGTCCTGCTGGCGGCCTTGGTTGGCTGTCTCCAGATTGGCGAGACCGATCCGCTGGTCCATGTCCGCTCGGGCCAGCAGCTGTTGGCCCACGGATTCATACCGCAGGGTCAGGACACCCTCTCCGCAACGGCGGCGGGCCGGAATTGGACGAACAGCAGCTGGTTGTTCGATATCGGGACCGCAGCGGTCTACGGACTGTCCGGCTGGCCTGGTGTCGTTCTGGTCAAAGCGGCGGTTTGTGCGTTGATTTTCTATCTGCTGGTCGACATCGCCCTTCCCGGAATTCCGACGTGGTGGACGGCAATTGTCGGAGGGCTGGCTCTTGCGGCCTGCATGCCCAGTTTGACCGCTCGACCCGAGTTAGTCACTCTGCTCGGTCTGACGAGCCTGCTTTGGTTGTTGTTCTCGCCACGCCCGGCCAACACGCAACGGCTGTGGTATTTGCTCCCTTTGTTGTTTCTGTTCTGGGGGAACCTTGACCCGCGAGTCTTTATCGGCCTGGCGGTGCTGGGAGCCCACCTGTTGGGAACCTGGCTGGACAGCCTGCGGGGTTCAGCAAACGTCGATTCGGACGAGAGTCGACTGAGGGCTTTAGCTGGCGGAAGCCTGTTTTCGCTCGCGGCCTGCTTGGCAAATCCGTTCGGCTGGAAGGTCTGGACGGCCCCGTGGCAGATGTACGTCATTGAGTTTCCACGGGCACGCGATTATTTCAGTCGACTGAATCCGCGGCGCATTGGCCTGACGTCCGCCTGGATGGACGACTATTGGTCAGAGATTGATCCATTTACCGTGGCAGCCTGTCTGCTGCTTGTCGCGGCCCTGATCAGTCTGGCATTGAACTGGAAGCGACTTCGCTGTGGCTGGGCCTTTCCCTGGATGGTGGCCGTCGTATTCGGAGTCATTTGCCGGCACGAATTGGCCACGGTGGCGATCGTCTCGGCCGTCATTGCTGGATTAAGCGGACAAGAATGGTACCGCTGGAATTTCCGGCAGGAATACAGCGTCGATACGGCCGAGGTCATTTTCTCGCGCGGAGGCCGCGCTGTCACCGTGCTGGCATTTTTCGCCATCGCATTCACAATTATCACCGGGCGTCTGGTCGACCTGCCGGAACGCCGGATCGGCCTGGGTTTGACTCTGCCGATCAATCGTCAGATCGATGGGCTCGGCCAGGCATTGCGAGACGATCGGGCTGAGCGAATCTTTAATTTCGTCCCCGTTCAGGGAGACCTGTTAATCTGGCTGGGACGCAAACCATTCGTCGATAATCGGCTGTCACTGTACGTGAACAGTTCGACGGATCTGCTGAGCGTCCATGAGGCCACACGCCGGGCACTGCGAGGGCCTCTCGATCCCACACTTTCCAACGGCCAGGACGCCGCGCCCAAGACTGAAATCTGGAAAACCGTTCTCGACCAGTATGACATCTATCGGACAATTCCCCGGCTGTCCGGGGCAAGTCCCGACTACGTAACGTTCTTCGGTCTGTTGAACTCGGGCGACTGGGAGTTGAGTGAACTCGGAAGCGTGGGGGCCGTCTTTCGGCGGCCCGCCCCGTCCCACCAAGCGCCAGAAGTGGACTGCCTAAAGCACAGTTTCGATGCGAATCGACTGGCGTTCGTCGATCCCATGGAACCAACGCAAGCCCGAACAGACTGGGCTCGGCCGGCTTCCATTTACGACAACTACTTCACCCGCCCCTTTCCGCGATTTCCCAACGACGTGCAGTTGGCCCGGCATTTTTCGCAGTTGCTATCCGTCGACCGGCATCCGCCCGGCTATGGGCTGCAGTGGGCTTACCTGGCCATCCGCAGCGCCAACCGTGGTCTGCTGGATGACCCCGATAGTCCGACTGCGTATTCGATTCTGGGGAATGCCTATTCCTATATTGGATCCGTTGAGCATCAACTGATGCAGCAGGGGGGAAGCCGCCAGCCCAACTGGTTGCGATACTTCCAGACAATTGCCGCGTTTAATCAGAGCCTGATCCTCGATCCCCGCGACGTCAATGTCCTGCTCTTGCTGTCCGACACGTATTACCGGCAGCAGAAGTTTGATCTCGCACTCAACTCGCTGGACCGCTTCGACGAACTCTATCAGGTCCCCCAGCAACTCACCGAAACGGACAAGTCGTTACTCGGCCAGAACGCCAAGCGGCGCGAGGCATTGGCTGCCAAAGTCGACGAGGTGACCGAGCAAGTCAACCGCACACTGCAAGAGAAGGGGAATCGGACAGAGGCGGCGGCATTGGCGTATCAGGCCGGCTGCTCGCTCCTGGCAATGAGGACGCTCGACGAAGATCCGATCGAACTGGTACAGAATGCAGCAGCCCAACAGCTTCACGCCATCGTGCTGTTCGAGGCGGGTCGACTCGACAAAGCCGACCTGGAAATTCAACAACTCCTCCTGATGGCCCAGGGCCGCGACATTCCGGTCGGCTGGCAGAGTCTGGCCGCCATCACCGCCATTTCGCTGGGCGACTACGAGCGGGCCATTTCCCAATGGAAAGGGGAGCTCAAGTCGATCCGCGCGGCGATGCCAGATCCGGCACAACGTCAGTTGCAGGAAGACAGTGTGCTGATGCAAATCGCGATGGCGCAGATCGAATCCGGCCGGGTTGACGACGCCCGCAAGCAGATCGCGAGATTCATTTTCCCACGCCCCCGGGCACCATTCCACGTCGTCGCGCAGATGTATCACGACCTGCTGACCGGGACGCCAGGTTCCGCTGAAGACTCGACCGAGACTTCGTCACCCCAGAGCAAGCCGTAACGTGAAGTCGTGGACTGGGTCTCAACTATCTGCAGACTGTCGACTGTCCGCCGGTCTCAGCTGCGCAATCGGCCCGGGTCACTGGAAACCGCGTGGATCTCCAGCGACTCGGTCTATGCGGCAGGTGGCGTTCCGCGATCGATGCCCTTGTCGCGCAGACCCGCGTGGGTGGCCGATAACGCAATGCCTTCCGACGGCCCGCGTCAGCTCCCAGGCGTTCGTGGCGGTTCAGCTCGTACATCTTGTAGTTCCCCTCGAACCACACAACCTGGCTGTCTCCTTCAAACGCCACGATATGCGTCGCGATCCGGTCGAGGAACCAGCGGTCGTGGCTGACCACGACGGCACAGCCGCCGAACTCGAGTAACGCCTCTTCCAGTGATCGAAGCGTTTCGATGTCCAGGTCGTTGGTCGGTTCGTCCAGCAGCAGCAGGTTTCCGCCCGAACGCAGCAGCTTGGCCATGTGGACGCGGTTCCGTTCCCCTCCCGAGAGCTGTTTCACGAACTTCTGCTGGTCGGAGCCCTTGAAGTTAAACCGCCCGCAGTACGCCCGGGCATGGATTCGCGTGCCACCCACTTCCAGCTGGTCGACTCCGCCGGAAATCTCCTCGTAAACCGTCTTGTTTGGATCAAGTGCGTCGCGCGTCTGATCGACGTAGGACAGTTCGACGGTATC
>CALJUK010000047.1 GCA_937975745.1 uncultured Planctomycetaceae bacterium
GCAGCCGACCATCACCAACACGGGAGTACGAACATGGCGACCAAGACCAAGTCCGCAAAGATTACGAGTGTCCGCAAGGGGGACATTTACGAAACCAGCTCCGGTCAATTGATCGAGGTGACCAACGGCCGCCTCCAGGATGACGCGGAACATGGGTCTTCATTCGAAGGCCGGACCATCGAGTTCAACCTGGAGACCGGCAACCCGAATCGTTCCAAGTCGACCGACCGGTTCTACCTCGACGAGCTCGCGAAGAAGCTGTCAAAGAAGGACTACGACGAGTGGGTCGAGATCGGCCGCCGCGAAGCGGAGGCGCTGGCCGATGCCAAAGCGCCGCCGCCGGAAACCGAACCGGCGAAGCCCACCACGAAGAAGCCGGCAAAGACTCGGCAGCCCAAAACCGACGGCAAACTCAGCCAGCTCGATGCGGCGGTCAAGGTGCTGACTGAGTCGGGCGAGCCGATGACCACGAAGGCGATGATCGAGGTGATGGCCGCCCAGGGATATTGGACGAGCCCGGGCGGAGCGACGCCTTGGGCAACTCTGTACTCCGCGCTGATCCGCGAGATCGCCAACAAGGGGGACGAGTCCCGGTTCACCAAGGTCGACCGGGGCCAGTTCGCCCTGAACAAGTAGGAGGGGCCATGACGAATCCCGAACTCAAGATTGCCGATGCGATCCGCGAGGTGACCGTCGCGATTCAGAAGGCCATTGACGACGGGTATCGATCTCGCATCATTGACGCGGAGGATCTGGTCGAAGTGCTGCTTGCCGTCGCTGATCGTCTCGACCCGCCCGTTCCGGGCACGACGAACGAGGTCGTATTTCCATGCCCGGACTGCGGTGAATCGGACGCCGATCGCCTGATCTGGCAGGACGACGAGTTCGTCCGCTGCGATTCGTGCGGGACCATCTTCTGTCCCGGAGAGTGACTACGCCGGGTTCCGCCCGGTGACGCCCGACGTTGCAACGTACGGGCGTTTTCTCGTGGCGGAAGAACGAGTGTGTCGAAGTCCTCCGTCGCGATAGCCGACTCCCATTTCGAACATTGCTTTTGGATGGTTCGCTGCAGTCAACAGACTATACAATAATTCCTCCACTCATCGAGTACTTGGTCTGACAGCAACTCAGTCAAGATGCTGGGCAACGCGGCAATCAGAATTCAACCTGGGCCTTCCCTCGAAGGCCGCTGATGGCGCGTATGGCAAACAGCGAGGAAAGTGACCAATCGTGAAAGCTTCGAAGATTCTCCTGCGGTGGTACAAGTCCTTCAACGTCAACTACCGCGTCCACTCGGATCGGCAGCAGGGGATTGTATCGAGACCGTGGAATGGACTGCTCGTCGAAGGCGGTTCTGAGACGGACTACGAATTCGTAGAGATTCCCCTTGAAGCAGATATCACGACAGTTGTGGGGGCGAACGAAAGCGGGAAGTCCCACCTTATTAGCGCGATCAGCAAAGTCGTCACCGGGAAAGGAATTCCCGACGATGGGCGAAAGTCGCGACAGTTCGCTCGAACTGATCTGTGCCACTTTGCGTCCGTGCGGAGCAAGAACGCAGAAGCGTGGCCGCACATTGGGATGGAGTTTCGTGGCGTCACGGAAGCCGAAGCCAAGAAGATCGCTGACGCCGTCGGGCGCAAGCACGACTTCGGGCGCGACGGGAGATTCACTCTGATCCTCGCGCCTACCGGATCAGTCCACGCCCACTTGTACTCTGATAATCAGCCCGGTCCGACTGAAGTAAGTGAGACGCAACTCACCGCGCTCCGTGACATCCTTCCAACCGTTCAGTTCATTAAGTCGGACGTTGCCATCCAAGACGATGTTCCCGTGAGCGACTTGTTGTCCGCCATGGGGGGCACGGGTAACGCGGTCAAGGAGTATTTCGGTTTCCTGGCCTCACAAGCCGCTGCAAGGTTCTTGTCCAGCTTGTCGGTGGCTACCAACCAACCAGTTGATGCCAACACCGTTGCGCAGATCACACAGATCCGAGAATCGCTGGTCGGTACAAAGAAGGCCGCGAAGAAACCAGTTCTGGAGGCCCAGCTATTCGGTGATGTGCTTGGTATCACCGCGGACGCCTTGGAACTGCTCGCCGGTCTAGATGACTCCGATCGAAGCTACGGGGAGGGCCTGATCGACCTCTGGAACGACGAGATCGAGAAGACGCTCAACCTTTCACACTACTGGCAGCAGGACGACCTGTTTCGACTGCGTACAAACTACAAGCGCGGGATCATCTACTTCGAGATCACTGACAAGACCGGTGCCACATTCACGTTCCGAGAACGGAGTTCCGGTCTGAGGTACTTCCTCAGTTACTACATTCAGGCGAAGGCCCTCGAAACGGCATCCCGAGAGCGGAATTGCATCATCCTGATGGACGAGCCGGACTCCTTCCTGTCGATCATTGGCCAGCGCAACCTGCTCGCCGTCTTTGAGTCGATGGTTAGTGCGGACACGTCGCAAGAGAATACGCAACTCGTCTACACGACGCACTCGCCGTTTCTCATCAACCGCAACTTCCCACGTCGAATACGCCTCGTTCAGAAGGGCGATGCCGAGGAAGGAACACAGTTTGTCGATGAGTCGCGTCTGCGTCGGTACGAACCCGTACGGTCAGCACTGGGGATCGACTGTTCACAGACGCTGTTCATGGGAGCGACGAACGTCGTTCTCGAAGGACCGACCGACCAGTATCTGGTCAGTGAGTTGGTACGGGCGTTCGTACAACCGGACAATGTTAGCGCTTTCCTCGACCTGAACAGCGTGACGCTGGTGTCTGCCGACAGTGCCCCAGGTGTGCCGAAACTGCTCGCCGCATCGCGTTGGGGCGACGAATGCAATCCGGCGACCGTCGTTGTGTTGGACGATGACCACGAGGGTAACCGTCAGCGAACGATCATTAGTGAACCAATCGAGGAAAAGACGACGGTCAGCAAGGTCAAGCAGAAGAAGAAACGTCTGCTGGAACCCGATTACGTTGTCCTCATTTCAAAGTTAATAGGGAGCGAAATCAGCGGCCAGAAGATCGTCACTACGGAGGACATTCTCCCGCCCACATTGTACGCAAAGGCGGTAAAGAGCTACTTCGCGACGTGGTATCCGGATGCATACAGCAAGAAGCAAGCCCTGGTGGACGCGAAACTTGACGAGGCATCCTACGGAGCGAACGGATTGGTTGCCGACACCGAAGCCATCGCCAAGGAACTGATTCACCCCGATCGGGACAGGTACGACAAGATGGGCGTCTTGCAAGAAGCTGTCCGCATCATTCACCTTGTAAGCAAACTGGAAACGGAAGGAGACCCGGAGCTTGAGACGCTGGAGTGCCGGCTCAGAAAGTTCTGTGACGGGCTACGACCTGTCATTGAACTGAGCGAACAATCGGAACGGCGCGAGACCGGCAAACAGGCAATCGTTCGAGTGGTTCGTGAGTTCTTCATTCGCCACCGTGAATCGGCGACGGTGTACGATGTCGAACGGCTATTACTGCGATTAGAATCCGAAGCTGAATTGCTTGGTGAGGACGGTACTTCCCTCGCTGAATGCCTTCGAGGATTGAAGGAAACAGCCAGAAAACTGCGTGCCGCGAATCAGGAGCGGCTCATAGGCCGAGAGTGGGAACAATGGCGTGGTTGGATAACGGCGATCCGCAAGGATCCGCTCGACGTTTCTCTGCAGTCCCCGGAGGCCGAAGTCGAAGAACAAGCGGATAGCACAGTGGAGGCAGGCCAGCGTGTTGATGAGTCGCATAAGGAACTGTCTCGCTCTCGTGCAGCGACTGGAAGGACAACCAAATCTGAAACAGCGGACAATGAAACGGATGAGGCAGGAGCCACTCAGCAGAAGGCAAGCGGAGCTTGAGCTGACGATTGGCGAACTGAAGGGACAGGCGGCCTGCGTCGTCCGGTATTCTTGGCGACGTCACGCGACTTCGGAGGACAGTGACTCAAATCGTTTGGGTTGCTCCCCGGTAAACTGCTCCCACCGCTGGATGATCACGTCGCAGTAGAGCGGGTCCAGTTCCATCAGAAACGCCCGACGGCCGGTTTGTTGGGCGGCGATCAGGGTGGAGCCGCTGCCGCCGAACAGGTCGAGGACGTGTTCCCCGGACCGCGATGAGAACTGTATCGCCCGCACGGCCAGTTCGACCGGCTTTTCGGTCAGATGGACCATGCTCTGCGGGTTGACCTTCTTGACGTGCCAGAGGTCGGTGGCGTTGTTCGGGCCGAAGAACTCGTGGGCCGCTCCCTCCTTCCATCCGTAAAAACACCACTCGTGAGCCCCCATAAAGTCTTTTCGCGTGAGCACCGGGTGCTGTTTGTCCCAAATAAGCGCCTGTGAGAAGTACAGCTTGTGCTTCTTGAGGAATGGCGGATAGTTCGCGCAGTTGGCGTAACCGCCCCAAATGTAAAACCCGCGACCCGGCATCAGCACACGGGCGATGTTGCCGAACCAGGCGTCCAGCAACCGGTCGAACTCGTCGTCCGAAACGAAGTCGTTCGCCAGTGGTCGATCCTTGGCCCGCAGCTTCTTCTGTGTCGGCTTCGACTTCTCGGGATGCCGGGCCACGTCCATCGACTGATGGTGAGTGGTTCCCTGAAATGACGACAGCCCGGCGGCAATGGCGTTGTTGCTGCGAGGTTCGACCTTCACGTTGTATGGCGGGTCCGTATTGCAGAGATGGATCGGCTGGCCATCGAGTAACCGATCGAGATCCTCCGGTTTGCTGCTGTCGCCGCAGAGCAGACGATGCTCGCCGAGAATCCAGAGATCTCCCGGCTTGGTAATCGCCTCATCCGGTGGCGCGGGAATCTCGTCCGGATCGGTCATTCCTTCCTGCACGCCGGGATCGAGCAGCTTCGCCAGTTCATCTTGGTCGAACCCCAACAGGCCGAGGTCGAAGTCCATCCCCTGCAGTTCGGAGAGTTCGATCGGCAGGAGTTCCAGATTCCACTCGGCGATTTCGGCGGTTTTGTTGTCCGCGATACGCAGCGCCTTGATCTTTTCTGGCGAAAGTCCCCGAGCGACATGCACCGGAACTTCGGTGAGGCCGAGCTTCTTGGCTGCCTTCAGACGCGTATGGCCGATGATGATCACGCCTTCATCGTCAACCACGATCGGCTGCCGGAAGCCGAACTCCTGAATCGAACGGGCAACCGCCTCAACCGCATCGTCATTCAGACGAGGGTTCTTGTCGTAGGGGATCAGGCGATCGATCGGCCAGGTTTCGACTTGCATCGTGGTTGTCATGTTGGCTCCAAGTGGGAGAGATGGATGGTTCAGGAATGGCGATCAACAAGCGGGGTGTCGGCCCAGTTCAGGTTCAGGTCGTCGATGGCACCGCTGCCGCAGTGCTCGTGAATCCAGGCAAGCCCGCCCTTAGTGATGGCGACCTGCCGGACGCGGTCGCGATTCGGTTCGGTCAGCCGGCGGACCAGCCCGGCGTTTGCCAGTCGTCGTGTCCAACGGGACCAGCGGCTGCGATTTCGGGAGGTCGGACGCTGACGAAACCAGGCCGCCGGTTCGTAGCGTGTGGGGCGACCGTCCGGAGTCCGCCTGGCAATCGCCAGGAGCAATCTCAACGCGACAGGGGGCCACTCGATTGCGCTGGTTGCCACAGAATCTCCGTCGCAACGTCAGCCACTAAAACACGTTGCTATGTCCGGGCAGAAAATCCGGACAGTTGAAAGAAAGTCAGCCTAACTCCGCGACGGTTCCCGCGTGTATCTCCTTTCGTCCCCCGCCTCGGGAGGAACCATCGCCTCAATCGCAGACGCCACTGGTGGCCACGTGTCGCGTCGCTGGTCGAGTCATACCGTTGGGCAACCTCCGCGAGTCGAGGCGACACGGGCCAACGTGGGCGACCGTGGTTGGCGTTCTGATCGACGTCCAAGTGCGTCTCGGGGGACTTCTTTCTTCTTTCACCCCCCCTCGCGTAGACAGGCAAAAACAGGCCAAAATCCGGCGCGAGGGGGGATAGGGGGTGAAAGGGGGAAAGAAGTAGAGAAAGTAGTATTTTTCCTGTGTTTTACTGCAAAACTTCTTTCACCCTTCCTTCACCTTCTTTCTCCCTCTTTCACCCCGCCAGCACGAACTTCTTTCACCTTTCACCCGGTTGTTTCACCACGCGGATCAGGCTCCTTCGATCAGCTGGTAACCGCGAAACGGACGACCGGCGGTGTCATGCCCGAGAGGGGTGACATCTCCCTGCGCGATGAGCGTTTCCATCATCAGCAGGAACGAATGGGCGTTCATTTTCATCCGCTTCAGCAGCACGCTGTGCGCCAGGATACGATCCGGAGCAGATCTCAGCTTCTGCTTGGCTTTGAGACATTCAGCATGAAACGGATTTTCGGCGACATGCCCCTGGACCATGTGCAGCATGCGCCGGGTCTGGTGCATTGCAAAGTCCGTCGCCCAGGCAGCAGCCGACACGTCAATCGACGGATCGCGGTGATTCTCGCTGACTGCGTACAGCAGCGACAGTTTGCGGATGTGCTCGTTGGTGCGTCCCCAGACCGTTGTCCCGACAGGATCGCCGCGTTCTTCAGCATGTGAGTATTCTCGCTCGCAGGCACGTCTCGATTCGATCAACAGCGACTGGGCATCGTCGGTGTAACTCACGATCTTCGGGATCGGGAAAAACTTGTTGAGGTCTCCTTTTCCCGGCTGAAACTCAGACCAGTAAGTCGCGGTTTCCAGAACTCGCGGTGGAATGTTGGCGATTCGTGGTTCCTGACCGGCACCACGTTTTCCTGCTTCCACAATTAGCATGCGAGCGAAGAAGCCGTTCGTCAGCATGCGCTCACTTAATGCCGAGTAGTAATGAGTCGGGATCGCTGTGCCGAAGATGACCAGGCATGGCTGCTCGATCGTGTCGTTCCGTTCCTTTCCCGCCTTGCACCGCATCGGCACGACACTGCTGGCGGCCGAGTACAGCGTCAACAACGTTCCCAGAATCCCCTCGTAGCGGGCATCCTTCGCTTTGTTGATCGACTGCAACAACCCGTCGATTTCATCGGTTTGAAACAGCATGGCCGGTCGGACGTAGAGTGCATCCTGCAGCCCTTCACCGGAAGCAAAGTGTTCTCCGAGACACTCGGACTGCCCGACGGCGTGCAGAATCCGCGTGTTCACCTTCCTTGGCCAGTCTTTGCCAGCCGCCGAATGCGCCAGGCTGAGCAGGTACAGGTTGGTCCGGTTGTCAGCCTGGTCACGGACCTTGCGACCGCCGAGGAATGCCTGCAGTGCCAGCGCACCGCAGAACGCGAGTGGCTGATTCGGATAGGGAGCCGTCGCCAGTGAGAAGTCCATCACCTCGGAGATGAACCCCGGCACACGCAGCAGTTCCGTCGGAATGGGACCTGGGTCATCTGTACTGTCAGTCGGCGGTTCACGTTCCGTTGCGCGTACCGTCGGTACTGTGCCCTCTGCCTGACCGACCAGCGCGGAGATATCGACACCAGTATCAATCGGCTGTTCCCGCTCCTGGCTTAACAGCCAACCACGTGGCTGGTTGTGCGGTTTGGTCGCGGCGCTGGTGACTTTGTGTCGCAGTTCCTTTTCGGACCACGGCGGTTCGCAACACGGGTTGTAGTGATCGAGCAGCAGTGCCAGTGCCCGCTCGGGATCGATCTCAAACCCATGAACAAGGACCGTGGCAGCCGTGTACGTCGCCGCGTGGCCTCCGTTGCCGCTGATTGCTGGTGGGAGTTTGTCGAGGTATGCCAGGGCGCGAGTTTCCACATCGCTCGAAGATTGGTGTTTGGTGATCCGGTCTGGGTGCGACCCTGTGCGCGCCACGGCATCGGTGCGACCATTGCCAGAAGCAGCAACCGGATCAGTGTCTCCATATCGGAGCTCGATGACTCGTTTTGCCAGTGCTTCCACGCAAACTGCCAGCATCTCTGCCGGCACCACCGCTGGTTCGCCAGTGAGGACATCGTATTGCTGGCCGCTCGGATGAACGCTCGGACCAACAACGGTCTGGCCGCCAGTTGATCGCAGTTCAACGATCATTTTCCGGTTTAGCGGATCACGATGTTGGACTGTTTTCGCGTCGGCAGCGATGTACCACCAGTGCGAGTCGGCTGCACCAGCGCGGCCCGATTTGGCTGCCGTCGCTGGCAGGTAGCTACTGGCGATCGCCCGTGCTTCGACACAGTCGAGATCGACATCGACCAGGTTACCGGATGGCTCGCCCAGAATCATGCCAATGTTGGCCGGCTGGTCGAAGTACGGGTCGAGGTCATCTTCAGCCAGACGGAGTTGTTCCCACTCCTTGATAACAGGGCGTTTTTGCTTGTAGGGAATCGGTACGACGCACCAACCGCGGCGCACGTATGCACGTGCGGCTTCCAATGGTGTAACAGCGTCGTGACCAGACTGGCCCATCGTTCCCGAGGTTCCTCCGTTATCGCAACTGCGGGGGCGATGTCAGGCTGACGGCCTTCGTATGCTTCTGAATCAGTTCAGCAGCCGGACCTACGGCGGGACGGTCATCACTCACGTTCCCGGTCGCGATCGCATCGAGCAGCACGCCGAGACAGGCTCTCGCATGGGCCAGATGAGAGACACCA
>CALJUK010000048.1 GCA_937975745.1 uncultured Planctomycetaceae bacterium
AATTCCTTGCCGTCCCAGGCGGGAGTGGCCCACCCTGGAGTTGCTGCTTCGGGCGTTCGACTCCGGAGCTCGTAGTCAGGCCATCCCTTGCGAAAGTTCCCGCGTAGCAATTCTGTCGTTCCCCGATTGAAACCGGCCAGTGCGAAATTCGGGTCGAGTTCGACAGCACGGCTGAAACTTTCGATAGCCGCGTCCAATTGTCGGGCCGAACGCTGCGCCATCCCAAGATTGTTGTATGCCGGGGCATAATCGGGACGGAGCTGAATCGCCTGGTTTGCGAAGCGAATCGCTTCCAACGGCTGTCCAAGCCGCTCGTACACGTAGCTCAAGTTGCTGTGAATCTCAGCGTAGTCCGGCTGCTTTTCGAGAATCTGCGCGAAGACCTCGGCCGCCTCGGTCAGACGTTCCTGCTGGACCAAGGCAACACCCAACATCACTGCCAAGTCGGAATTGTCGGGGGCGATTTTCAACGCCTTCCGCAGTGTGCTCTCGGCTGCCTTCCATTTCTGCTGTGCCGACTGTGCGGCAGCCAGATGCTGATGGACGGGGACGTTATTCGGATCGAACTGCAGTCCCTGCGCATAGCAGGTCTCGGCCTGCTCATGATCCCCCTGCGCCGTCAGGACACCAGCCAGGTTGAACCACGCTTGCTGGTTGGTCGGATTGGCCCGCAGAGCGTCCTTGAAGGCGGCAATCGCCTTGATCCAGTTCTGCACCCGGTGATATGCCGTTCCCAGGCTGTTCAAGACTTCGGCGTTGTTAGGCTGCTGCTCCAGAACGCGAGTCAGCTGTGGGATGGCGGCCCGATCGTTGCCCTGTTGCATCTCGACCGTCGCCAGCAGAAAACGGACCTCCCATGAATCGGGTTTGATTTCCAGCAGGCGCTCGTAGGATTCGACAGCAGCCTGCCACTGGGAAGCACGATGCTGCTCGATTCCCTGGCGTAACATCGCTGAGTAGTCGGAAGTCACGACACCATCCTTGAGTTGTGTATTTCCGGACCTCGAAAGTGACATCACGGGGAAAGCAGAATTCCCTCGACCGACGCCCCCCACAGGCGGAGGATAGTCGTTTTGTCGTCCGCTGTCTGCTGCAATTGGCTTCTGCCACAATCAACGGCTGAAACAACATGAAGGGCCGCGCGAGTTGAAGTCGCGACGGCTTGTGGACAACAATACGGTTTGTTCCCCAATTGAACGCCAGGCGGGCCGGATGCGAGCGTTAAGCCCTTCAAGCAAACGGACAACACCTCGCGTCTGGCTTGCACCGCAAAGTTCTCGACAGAAGGATACGACAACCGATGCCAGCCGTTCTGAGTATCATGACCAACAGCTACGGTCGTTTCGGCCCACGGGCTGCGCTCGAACTCCTCAAAGACACGGGTCTGTCATCGATCGAACTCCCGATTCGCTCGCCGGGTCAAGTCACGGTGTTCAAAGAGCCCCCACTGGTGACGACCGGGATGTCCGCGGCCGAACTGGTGGCCGTCGATCGGCTGCTCGAACAGTTCGGTATCCGTGTTACGAGTTGCAACGTAACCGGAGGAAACCCGTTGAATGACGTCGATACCGAGGCCATTCTAAAACGCCTGGAAGTGGCGGCCCGGTTTGATGTTCCACTGGTCGTGGGCCCTGCCGGCGAAGTCGACAACCGCTCTCAATTGCCAGAACTCTATGAAAACCTGCTACGGATCGGCGACAAGGCGGGCGACTTGGGAATGACCTACTGCTTCGAGACGCACCCCGGCATCTGCCAAAGCCATCCGCTGATGTTGGAAACGATGCAGGCTCTCAATCATCCGCATCTGAAGCTCAATTTCGATACGGCGAACATTCTGTATTACAACGAGAACGTCGACGGCGAGGTAGCCCTCGCCAAGGTCTGCCATCACGTCCGGCATTTGCATCTGAAAGATTCGCATGGAGAATACCGTCAGTGGACGTTCCCGGCCCTTGGATATGGCGGTGCGGTCGACTTCGTACGGGTCAGGCAGATCATGCGAGATTGCGGCTTCGAGGGTGCCTACAGCATCGAAGTCGAAGGAATCGAGGGAGAGCCACCGCTGACGCTGGAGCAGATGCATCGGCGAGTCGTCGACAGTGTCGAGCACCTGCGCGGCTGCGGTTTTTTCGACGACTGTGCCTGACAACAGTCCGTTCTGACGTTCGCTCCTCCTGACAAAGACGATACGCCGTGAAAATCACCGAAGTCTCTGCCGTGCAACCGATCGGCAAAGGATCGCCGGCCGATTGGCGGACGACGATGGGACAGATCCTGATCGTCGTGCGGACCGACGCTGGCATCAACGGTTATGGAGTGGGAGGCGGCGGACTGGCAGGACGACATGTGGTGAACTCCGTCCTCCGCGATCTGCTGCTCGGTCGGGACGCAGAACAGACGTCACAGTTGTACGACGAGATGTACCAGGCGACCGTTCCATTCGGCCGCAAGGGACTTGCCGTGATGGCATTGAGCGGAGTCGATCTGGCCTTGTGGGATATCCGCGGTAAGGCGGAACGCAAGCCGGTAGTCTCGTTGCTCGGTGGTCAGCCCGGGACACCAATTCCCGCGTATCGCACCGTCTGGGACACTGTTCCGCCGGAACTGGTCGGCCAATTCTCGGCCTACAAACTCCACCTGGGACAAACCCCGTTAGAGAATCTGCTCAGCCGAATCGAGTCGGCTCGGAAGGCGATCGGCCCCGACTGCGAGTTAATGACAGACGCCTGGATGAAGTGGGATCTGCCAACCACGTTGGCGTTTGCGCGGGAAGCCGAACCGTACCAACTGGGTTGGATTGAAGAACCCCTGCCGATCGATGATCGCGAGGGCTACGAGACATTGCGAAATGAATGTCCCATTCCCATCGCCGGCGGCGAGCACGAATTTACCGAATATGGATTCGGCGACGTCATCCGCAATCGGCTGCATTCGGTTCTGCAGCCAGATGTCTGCTGGTGCGGTGGGATGACGGCGTTGGTTCGTATCTACGAGCAGGCATTGAAGGCCGGCATTCGAATCTGTCCACACCGTGGCGCCGAAATCTGGGGTCTGCATGCTATTGCCGCACTCGACCCGCATCCGCTGGCTGAGTCGGGCCGGCCATGGATGACCTGGGTGCTCGGCCAACCGTCCATTCGTCAGGGGACAGTCACACTCGAGGACGAGCCGGGCTTCGGAATTACCATCGACGAGACGACCCCCCTGCTGCGTTGAAAAGTCGATTCGCGACGGACGACGCCATCCTCGAATGACGTTCAATCCCAACTCCGGAAACAACCGGTAAGAAATGTGAGAACACGACATGTGGATTCAACAGACCACTGGCATTCGCACCCGCCTGATCAGGCTGGTGGTCGTGCCCCTGGCGATGATTGGATGTGATTCGTCTGAAAGGCCGGATACCAAGCAGGTGGAAGCAGACCCGCCGGTCCTGCTGGCGCCGTCGCTGCCTGACGACGGGCAGATGACTCCCTCGGAATTGCATTCGCTGCTCGGTGACGATGGGAAGGCACAGATTCAGGCTGCCGGCGGTAAAATCCGGGCCGTCAGCTTGTTTCAAACGGACGTCAAAGACATCTCCCCCCTTAAGGGGCTCCCCCTGCAACAGCTCGACTTGACGGGTGTGGCTGTCAGCGATCTGACACCGCTCCGTGGGATGCCGTTGAAGGAACTGTATCTCGACCAGACGAATGTGACAGACCTGTCAGCCTTGGAGGGGATGCCGTTGGAATCGCTGCGTATGGGGCAGACTCAGGTGGAGGACATCTCGCCGCTCCGTGGGATGCCGCTGAAGCAGTTAAGCCTGTTCAGCACACGTGTGGCCGACATCGCCCCCATCCAGGGCGCTCCACTTCAAGAACTCGATTTGACAGGAGTCCCCGTCAACGACCTGTCACCGCTGCGCGGTATGCCATTGCGGGCGTTGTACCTGGAACAGACCAACGTGACGGATCTCTCACCATTGGAGGGAATGCCCCTGGAAGTCTTGCGGATGGAACACACTCCGGTCGAGGACATCTCCCCGTTGAATGGCATGCGATTGCAACAGCTGAATCTCTTCGACACCAAGGTTAAAGAAATCTCAGTGGTGCGGCGGATGCCCTTGAATACCCTCTGGCTGACGGGCACTTCAGTGGACAGCATCCGTCCGCTGCAGGGAAAACAGCTCGAAAGTCTGGATGTCGAACGGACACCCGTCGCCGACCTGACCCCATTGGTCGGGATGACAACACTGAAGCGGCTGAACATTGCCGGCTCGCAAGTCACCGACCTCACGCCGCTGGCCGGTCTGCCGTTGGCACGTTTGATTCTCACGCCGGAGAAGATCGAGAAAGGTCTGAATATCGTCCAGGCGATGCCGACCCTGCGACAGGTCGGGCGGACATTCGAGACGATTCAGCCAGCCGCGCAGTTCTGGGCGGAGTTGGCGGCGGGGAACTGACACCTTGTAAGCCACGTCACGGCGTCCAACACCTACTTCGCGGCCGTGAACAGTGACGAGCGGTACAGCCTTAACTTGTGCATCCAGAACTGTCCCAGGACGGCCAGCGTGGCAATGCCATACTTCGTGCTGCGGCGGAAGTTGATGCTACTGGCTTCATCAAAATAGCGGACCGGCACCGGGACATCTCCCAGTTTGAATCCGAAGTGAACCGCCTGCGCCAAGAACTGGCTGTCAAAAACAAAGTCGTTGGAGTTCCGTTCCCAGGGAAGCGTTTCCAGTACCTCGCGACGGTAGGCACGGAAACCACTGTGAAAGTCCCCCAGGTTCTGGCCCAACGCGATATTCTCGGTGATCGTCAGGCATCGGTTGGCAATGTACTTGTAGATCGGCATTCCGCCGGCAAGCGTTTCGCGCCGCGAGCGAATGCGTGAGCCCAGAATGCAATCGGTGATTCCCAGGCGAATCAGTTCAACAGCAACGGGAATGACGCGGCTGTCGTACTGGTAGTCGGGATGAATCATCACGACGTAGTCGGCACCCGATTCGAGTGCGCGGCGGTAGCACGTCTTCTGATTGCCCCCGTAACCAAGGTTCTTCTCGTGCCGAATGACCGTCAGGCCAAGGCGTTCGGCAATCTCGACGGTGTTGTCCTGACTGCAGTCGTCCACCAGGATGACTTCGTCGACACTTCCGGCCGGAATGTCCGCAACGGTCCGTTCCAAGGTGGCGGCCGCATTGTACGCGGGCATCACAGCAATTGTCTTGCCGGGGGAGGGACCACGGCGGTCTTGCGTGGAAACGATTGACGACGGGGCCAATCCGGGCGATGGAGACTCGGGCGTTGCAGGCATGAAGTGGAACCGATCATGATCGCGAATGCGACTAACACTGCTGTCTGTGGTGGCAGTCGCAGAAATATTGGCGACGCATTGTCCACAGCAGTGATGACTCCGGTCGAGACCTGTGAAGGCTCGTCCGACGATGACAGCACCGCAGTTCGACACGATGCCGTTTCGTCCGACAGCACGTCTGACAAGTCATTCCGACTCAGTCCCGCCGCGTTATACCATCACATCGTTATACCATCACATCGGAAGCAGTGCACAGCCGGTCTCGTCCGGACTCTTTCGCATAATACAAGGCGGCATCGGCGGTCGCAACGAGCTCGGTCGCATTGCCAGCATGCGCCGGGAAGCAACTCACACCGACACTGGCTGTGACGTGCAGCAGGTGTTCGCCGAAGTTCACGGTCGTCGCGCGCAGCTTCTGGAGGATCGACTCCGCCACGCGTTCTGCCCCACGGATGCCGAAGCCCGGCAGCAGAATACCGAATTCCTCGCCACCGTACCGGGCAATCACCATGCGATCATGCAAGCGAGTCCGCTGCCCCTCCTCATGCAGCAGTTTCGCGACTGCGCGGAGTACAGCATCGCCTGCCTGGTGACCATAGGTGTCGTTGATCGACTTAAAGTGGTCCAGGTCGAGCAGTAGCAGGGCACATTCAGAATGTGACTGACGGGCAACATCGAGTTCCCGGTCGGCCATCTCGTCAAACGTTTGCCGATTCGCGACCCGCGTCAGACCGTCGGTCCGGGCACGGCGATGCACAGCCGCATCGGATAGGGCGCGAACAATCCGCTCGGCCAGGCATCCCGAAGCCCACTCGATCAAGTCTCGATCCGCTGCCGGAAGCTCCTGGCTGGAGCGGCGGCTCAGACAGAGTGTACCGATCGGTTTTCGGTTTCTCACAAGTGGAACGACCAACGCGGTACCCATCAGCGTATCGATGCCTCCGTCGACCAGATCATTCTTTCCCAGCAGAATGGTTTGCCGATTCGAGAGACGATTCTGCAGCAATCGGTTTTCGAGGTCACGCCAGTGATTGAGTTCGAGTGACGAGAGTTCTGTGCCGCATTCGACCAGGCGACGACGCGTGTCCGGCCCTTGCGCAGACGTAACAAACAAACTGGCGCGGTCCATGCCGGTCGATTTCAGCAGCGACTTCAAATACGTTTCGATCATCAGAATGGGCGAATCAAACTCCTGATCGGCGATCGCCCGGAGTTCGAGCATTTCTCGCGACAGGCGAAGTTCGTCCTGTTGTTTCTTCAGGTTCTGCCCATGTCTGACGTTACTGGCCAGTGACCGAAGCAATCGGCGGAGCAGTTCCATCTGCTGCTCTTTTTGCGATCCTGGCGGATACAGGTTCGACAACAGCAACAGCCCGGCCTTGTTGTCTGAGATCGGAATCGCCGCGAGAAATAGCTGACTGATTTTGCCGCGGTCAGTCGAAGTCAGACTGGCATACAGTCTGGAGTTCAGCAGTGAGGCCCCTTCCAATGCCAGGACGTCGTAATCCTGAATCTGAACGCACAGTTCGGGGTCGATTGTCAGCTGCTCTTGCGACTTGCTGGACAGGCCTCGCGATTGAATGATCTCCTGGACGCTGGGGCCGATCTCCAGATAGGCTCCAATCCCTTGTGAAGGAGCCACGACAAAACGACGCAACAGCATCTCCAGAGCGCGAGGAAGATCGGTCTCCTGGACAAACTCGCGAAAGATATGGTTCTCCAGACGAGCCAACGCCCGGTCCTTGTGGAGAACGTCCAACTCCCCCTCCATTTCATTCATGGATGCTTGGATTCTGGCGTTTTCCTGCTGAGCTCGAGTCGCCTGGAACAGGTAATGGCAGTATTGCACCAGACAGACCAAGGCCATTGCGACCAGGTAACCGCTAGAAACGGTGTTGTCGACAACCCGAGCCGCAACGTGATCGACGAATGACAGCATGCGAAGCCTGCGAATTGAAGTGGAACCGCGTGAGAGTCAAATCGGCGAGTGGCATCGGAACCGGCAGTCTGCGCAGCGTTCTCCACACAACTCGCAGAAAAACTCTAGCATACGTGTCGACGACCCGACTGAAGTCGCCGCTCGATGACAGAAACAACTGCGACCAAGCGGTCCTCGTCCGTCAACAGCCGCAGAACCCCTACAACCCGGACTCTCGAAGTTGGGATTCCATCCCCTATCCAGCGCGTCGCTCGATACGCAGCGGTCTTGTTTGCACTGGCCTTCGCCCCTGGACATCGGCCAGCCGATATGGACAATTCGTAGTCTGTAACCTGATGGATGACAGCAATCTACGATCGACAGCCGTATGTCGTGCGAGTTGGCATGATTCGCCCGTTGCAGGCACGAACCTGTTGGCCCAAGCCACAACAATCGCAGGGGCGTCAACAACGCTTACGCCTGCTCGCGCACCGCCGTGTCGCTCGACAGCCCCTACCCCCCGAAGGAGTGTCATACCCATGGTTGGAATGATTGACAAAAACTCAGGACAATCTGGGCAGCCGGAGACAGCGGACGTGTCGGCCCTGGCCATCGTTCTCCTGGCATTCGCTCTGGTCACGTATGGGGTCGTCCTGTCCCCTGTCGCTCCCGTTGGCAGCCCTGGCGAAACACTCGCGGAAGCCATCGATACCACAGCAGTTGCCCACGCAGAACATTCTCCGACGGGTGATGCACGAGCGCAGCGGCAGGACAGACGGCCAATACATGCCGACGACAAGCCAGTCAAGACAAACCACACCGCCCCCGGCAATCCGCAGGCTGAATCTGATGGGACAAAGTCTGCCGACGATCACGCCGAAACAGAAGCCGCAGGGCGCTCGATTTCTCTGTTCGACGGAAAGTCCCTGACCGGCTGGAAATCGACAAAATTCGGCGGTGAAGGGGACGTGACCGTCTCGGATGGCAGCCTGATTCTGCATATGGGAGACCCACTCACTGGTGTCACCTGGCAAGATGGCGAAGCACTTCCTCGGCAGAATTTCGAGGTCCGTTTGCAAGCCCAGCGGGTTGACGGAAACGATTTCTTCTGCGGACTGACATTCCGCGTGGGAAACGACCCGCTCAGCTTGATTCTCGGGGGCTGGGGAGGGGGAGTCTGCGGTCTGTCGAGCCTGAGTGGGTTTGACGCATCAGAAAACGAGACGACCTCTTACATGCTGTTCGAAACTGGCCGCTGGTACAACATCCGCCTGCGCGTGACTCCCGAACGGATCCAGGCGTGGGTCGACGCCGAACAGGTGGTCAATGTGGAACTGATCGGACAGCAACTTTCTATCCGGCCAGAAGTG
>CALJUK010000049.1 GCA_937975745.1 uncultured Planctomycetaceae bacterium
CGCCTGAGTCTTGGTGAATTCTGCAGGCCTGACAGAACGCCCGTCAAGCATCGGAAAGGCGTTCCCAGGGCAATAAAAAAAGCCCCAGGATCAAGCGGTGATCGTGGGGCTGATCGCGTGCGAAATTGTTCGCCGGCTTGACAGAACCTAAGACCCTCCGCCTGGATGCGGTTGAAGTAGTAGGTCGAGTTGTAGAAGCCGAGCTTGCATGGGTCACTTGCATTGGGCGTCAAATCGTGACGGCCACAACAAATTGGACAACTGCTGTAACGGCAAACACTGTCATCTGGACAATGACAGAGGTTTACCAATAACGATTCGTAAACTGTAATCCCCCAAGGACCCAGGGTCAACCTGTCCCGCTTCCTCCGACACGGCGTGTGGGGGGAAGGTTCGCCCGATGGAGAGCGGAAGCCTCCGGCAGAGACGTGTCAGGCCTCTGGTCGACTTTGTCCATGTCGCATGGGCGGATGGAGATTTTTCATCATGCCGCCCAGAGATCACGTCCGCGCGGTCCCTACGAAGCGGAGGCGAATTCCTCGGCGAATTTCGCGATTCGTTCCTGACCGATGCGGTGGCAGAAGTCGCCAAACGATTCGCCCCCTTCACGCTCGGACTTGTAGAGAGCGAACACAGGAGAAAGGCGACCGGGAATTTCGTCGAACGGGACGACGTCATCGTAGATGAACGCCAATCGCGTTCCCTGGACATTGCCTCCCAGGAAGACCGTGTACTTGCCCAGTGTCTTCCCCACGATGCCGATATCGGGCGTGTAGGGGCGGGCACAACCGTTCGGACAGCCTGTCATGTGGACCGCCAGTCGGTCCGATTCCAGGCCGTACTTGGCCATCTCGGCTTCGAGTGCGGCAATCAACTCCAGCAGGACACGTTCGGACTCGGCCACGGACAAACCGCAAGTTGGCATCGCCGGGCAGGCCATCGCGTAGCGGCGTAGCGGTGAGATTTGCTCGGCGGACAGCACGCCATGGGAGGTGAGAATCTGATCGATGTCGGCCTGATCCTTCGGATCGACGTCGCAGAGGATGACGGACTGCAGCGGAGTCAACCGGGTCCGCATGCCGTACTTCTGCAGGATTGTGCGCAAGGCCGTCTTCAGTCGAAGGTCCCCTTCGTCCTTGATTCGGCCGCTGTCGATGTTGATTCCCAGATAGAGTTTCCCGTCCCCCTGCTCGCGCCAGCCGATGTGATCGTCCACATTTGTGACGACCACCGGTTTGGGCTCGGGGAGCGGCCCCCCGAAGTACTCTTCGACCTTCGCCTTGAAACGGGGGATGCCCCAGTCGTGGATCAGATACTTCAGCCGGGCAATTTTGCGATCCTCGCGGTTGCCGAAGTCTCGTTGCACTTTTACGACGGCTTCGGCAACGGCCAGAACCTGGTCAGGCGTGACGAATGTTAGCGGCAGGGCGACCGCCGGGAAGCTCTTCTCGGCCGAAGGAACTGTTCCCATGCCTCCCCCGACAAGAACGTTGTAGCCAACGATCTTGCCGTCTTCGACGATCGTCAGAAAGCCCAGGTCGTTGGCATGAATGTCGATGCAGTTGTCTTCCGGCAGGGCGAATGCCGTCTTGAACTTGCGCGGCAGATAGGCTTCGCCGTAGATGGGCTCTTCGACAGGCTTGAACTCCGTCACGTCGGATTTTTCGCCCGCTTCGTCCTGCAGCCAGACTTCGTAATAGGCCGTCGTGCGGGGTTTGAGATGCTCGGCAACTCTGTCGGCCATCTCCTGCATTTCGTTTCGGACGGCATTTCCGCAATTGGGCTCGGGGCAGCACATCACGTTTCGTTCGACGTCGCCACAGGCTGCCAGTGTCGAGAGTTTGATCCGATTGATTTCGCGAATCGTCTCTTTGACGTTCTTTTTCAGGACGCCATGCAGTTGAAAGCCCTGGCGGGTCGTGACACGCAACGTTCCATTGCCGAATCGTTCGCAGAGGTCCAATTCGGACAGGAATTGTTCTGCCGTGACTTTGCCCCCGGGAACCCGGGTGCGGACCATCATGATGTACGATTTGCCCTTTCGCGTGCCATCCGGGTTCTTCGCCTTCCGGTCGTCGCGATCATCCTGCTGATAAAAACCGTGGTACTTCGTCAGCTTGGTCGCTTCGGCGCTGAAGTGGTCGGTGTCCTGCTGCAGCTCTTCCGCAATGGTGCCGCGCAACTGTCGGCTGCCCAGCTTGATAAATTCGTCTTTGCTCAGCTTCGGCTGCGTGTCGTCGGCGGGGGGCATCGAATACTCCTCAGCAGTTTCGGGGACTGGCGTTCGCTGTCGCCCGGCGGCTTTCCACGATATGATCCGGTACATCACGTACGACTGCATTGTAATGGCGAGTCGAGATCTTGAGTAGGCGACTGAACGAATTCCCCGCTGGATTTCAGGCCTGGATGGGGTCCGCCGCGTTCCTGCTGGCCACGGGGCTGGGGATTGGCGTTGCCAGTCCGTTTGCCCCCGGGACATTTGGCAGTCTCCTGGGGCCGCTACTCGTCTGGTCGCTACAGCAGGCAGACCTTCCGGCGACGTTGTTCTCCGGGGTCGGGGTGGCTCTAATCCTCATTGGTCCTTCGGTGACCGGTGTGGCCGCCTCTCGGTTAAAAGCCAAGGACCCTGGGGCGGTCGTGTACGACGAAATTACGGCATTTTTCGTCGTCTTCGCCGGAATTCAGGTCGATTGGACGACGGCCGTTGTTGGTTTCCTGTGGTTTCGATTGTTTGACATTACCAAACCCTGGCCCGTCCGACAGTTCGAAAAACTGCCCGATGGGTGGGGGATCATGGCCGACGATCTGGTGGCCGCCGCGTATGCCACCGGGGCATTGCGGCTGACGATGCTGCTCTGGCAGGCGTAATTGCGGTATTCACTGACCTCAGAACGACGACTCTTCCTCAAAGGACACACGGTTCACATGACGGTTCGCATTCTTGATGGTCAAGCGACGTCCGCTCGCATCCGGGAGGAGATTGCCGCCGAGGTCGCCCGCCTGCTGGATCAGACCACAACCCAGCCGCATCTGGTGGCTGTTCTGGTCGGTGACGATCCGGCAAGCCAGGTGTACGTTGGCAGCAAAGAACGGGTCTGCCAGAAAGCCCGCATAAAGAGCACCGTGGTTCGCTTGCCGGCCTATATCGGCCAGTCGGAACTGCTCGATCAGATTGCCGCACTGAATCGCGACACGGATGTGCATGGGATTCTCGTGCAGCTTCCCCTCCCGAAGCAGATTGATCAGCAGGCAGTTCTCGACGCGGTCGATCCGGCAAAGGATGTTGATGCGTTCCATCCCGACAACGTCGGCCGTATTGTCCAGGGACGTCCCCGGTTTCTCCCCTGTACACCGCACGGTATTCAGAAACTGTTGACGGCCTATGACATCGATCCGGCTGGCAAGCACGCCGTTGTTTTGGGGCGAAGTGAGATTGTCGGCAAACCGATGGCGATCATGCTGATGCAGAAAGGTCCCTGTGCGAACGCCACAGTCACTGTCTGTCACAGCCGTACACAAGACATCATCGGACTGACACGCCAGGCCGACATTTTGATCGCCGCGATCGGCATTCCCCGATACGTAACCGCGAACATGGTGAAGCCAGGGGCCGTCGTCATCGATGTCGGCATCAACCGCACAGATGACGGATTGGTGGG
The DNA here is from genome assembly GCA_937975745.1 of uncultured Planctomycetaceae bacterium. Taxonomy (GTDB): domain Bacteria; phylum Planctomycetota; class Planctomycetia; order Planctomycetales; family Planctomycetaceae; genus CALJUK01. The sequence goes on from CALJUK010000049.1 coordinate 3,660, forward strand.
GGACGTCGATTTTGCTGCCGTGTCGGAAGTCGCCTCAGCGATTACGCCGGTACCCAAGGGGGTCGGGCCGATGACGATCGCCATGGTCCTCAACAACACGCTGACAGCCGCCAAACTTGCCGCCGGAGTCTAACGGCCCGAGTCGTGCGCTGCACGAGCAATGTCGTCAGAGCATTTGACAGCTGGCGGTATCGCTGCCGGCTTCCGTCCCGTCAGTTGTCCGACCACGGAGGCGCTTCGAGGACAGGGGCTGCTTTCCGGGCAAGTGGTGGCGTTTTCCGAGTCTCGTGGTCCACGGGAATTGTCTGGAAAGGTGGTGTTCCCCTCTCGTCGGTCTCCAACGGAATCTTGCGGAACGGCGAGGGTCCTTTAGGATCCTCGATGTAGGGAACTTCTTTCACCTCTGCCGATGCGACATCAGCTGGCTCGAACGGCGACGCTTCGAACGGTGATGCCTCGAACGACGGTCTCTCCGAGACTGTCGTTTCGGCAACTGGTCGAGTGAACGACGATCTCTCTTTGGGGGCGGACTCCTCCGGTTGCGTTGCGGCCGCAGCAGTTTCGAACGGCGGCGTTTGTTCTGGGGCGGCCGTGGGAGCGGCTGGCCGGTGTGACTGGCGGGCCAGCCCGCTGGCGTGCTGAATTTCGGATCGGCTTCCCAAGTCGTACGGGGGATAGCCAGGGATATCGGGCCGCGCAAAAATCTGATCGGGCATTGCCGGCGGGTTCACGTCGATTCGGCCGATTGTCAACGTGAGCGCCATTTCCGAATGGGGCCACTCCAACTCGATGCGGTGTGGCAACCAGACGCCAACGTTCGGGTCGTGTCGATGATCGGCGAATCCGGCCCGGGCAATCAACTGACCGGCGGAATCGGTTACCGTCTGAGACACGACGTGTCCGCCGTTCGAATCGACGACAATGGTGTGTCGCAGTTGTCGGCCATCCGCTTGAACCTTGTCGGAAACCAGTTCCAGTTGCGGTTGTCCCGGCGCTGCCGGCAGCAGTGCGTATTCGCCGGGATCGATCAGGCCGATCCCCAGCGTGGACATCAACCAGTCCGGCTGGAATGGAATCTGGAAGTGTGTGCGGGCCTGGTCCATCTCGTCATGTCGGGCGTGAAAGACATGCTTGATCTCGCTCCGGCGAGCCCAGAACCAGAACCGATCGTCGTTGGAGCCGAAATCGACTTCACTGCCGGCCGGTGATCGAGCCATAACACGCACATTGCGGGGGCGTTCGACGGCGACGGACGCTGACAAGGCGATCGCCCACATCCCTTGGGCACGAATTCGCGCGTCAGTGGTTCGCCAGGCGCCAATCCGCGAAGCATTTTGATTCAGATGGTTGACGATCTCTTCAACGGTTGGTTGCATCGAAAAGACGCGCGGTGGAGCCTGCGCCGCGTGGAACGGACTTCTGAGGGCAGGACGCGGAAGATGACAGCCGGCCAATGCCGCGCACAACATCAGCATGACGATGACAGCCGGCCACCAGAGGCGATCCGTCCTGACTCTCGTGGCTGATTGTGGCATCCTTGCCTCCTGACGACAGCGTGGTTGATTGGTCGCGGGCTCAAGCCCTGCCATCATGCGACCTCAGCTCCATTCCGTCTGCAAATGGCGATTGAGGTCCCGTTGCAACTGGTCGATTTCGCTGTCGGACAAGTTGCAGTCGCGGACCGAGAAGTTTCCTTCCCCTTGTGCTCCGACAAGTTCCAGAAACTCAAGCTCTCCGTCACGTCGAGAACCTTCCAGTTTCAATCGGCGTTTCTGGACGAGCAGCAAGGCCAGAATGTATCGAAATCGCTCTTGAGCCGGGTTGAGATCTTCGCTGAGTTGCTCGAAGTATCGCATCAACGCATCAGTATCCAGCGGTCGTGCTGCTTCCGGTTCCGGTTCGGGAACAATTGTCTGCCAGACACCAATGGCATCCGACGGGGCCCCCGGCCAGGCGTCTTCGGCGTAATCTTTGCGAACCAGTTCGCCCCCCTCGTCCATCAGAACCGAGAAACAACGCGAGCCGGGCTGCAGTTCGCGGCCTGTGGCTGCGCATGCTCTGCTCAGCGGGCCGCGAGGCTAGACCCAGAAGTCATGGCCAAGATGT
>CALJUK010000050.1 GCA_937975745.1 uncultured Planctomycetaceae bacterium
AAGCAAGTCGCGCGAAATCCGCCGGGATTCCCGCAGGCCGTCTCTCTCCGGTTCCTGACACAGGCCCCCGCCCTGACCCTTGCACTATGTTCGCGTCCTGAACGAGACTTTTTGCCCAGTTCAAGCCAATTCATCGACTGGCATGGTCACCCGACATGACTGCAAGCGGTCGAATGGCCAGCGGTAAATATCCCGCAGCCCTCCCGTCTTGTCATGTTCGGACTTCATCGACTGATTAGTGGCTGGATTGTCTGACGTCAACGGACCACGTCGTCATCGGCTGCAGCTTGATGGACAAATGTAAGACACGCCCGGTGACTCGACCAGCCCAGCGAGCCGTTCTGCTTTGGCGAAACAGGGAGTCAAAGATTACCGATTGCATCATTTCTGCACGAGGCGCGCGTTGCGCCAATTGTATCCATCGGATCGGTTGTGGCAAAGATACAGCCGCCCATAACCGTTTATGAGGCATCGAGTTCGGAAAAACCGCCCGAAACCGAACACGACGTTCAGATTGTCTCACAGCCACGATCATAACCGGCCGAATCATTCCTCTGGATGTTTCTGCAGAGACTCACAACACACGAGCCTTTGGGGGGGCAGCCGGGTCAGGTCGGCTGACGGAACGAGAGAGGCGAGGTGATTCGCCGACGGTCACTACAACCGACCGGATCAGAAACAACCGACCGGATCAGAAACAACCGACCGGATCAGAAACCATTCTGGATTCATCGCATCAATGGAATTCCCGCCTGCCGGCAGTCAGCTCGGCGCGGGTGCATGGAGGCATACGATGGCTTTCTATACACATCGGGTGATTCTGGCATTCTGTCTTGCGCCCGCTTGCCTGGCGGGAGTGGCTGAGGCCCAACAGCCTCGGTCGACACAGGTCACGCCGGCACCGTTCGTTGGCCAAGGTCAGTTTCGGCACATCCTCGTCAACGACGAGGCCGCTGAACCGATTCCTGCAAACAACGTCGGCAGCATTCCGCCTGGCTACGTCCAGCTGAACTCGGCCATGTACCCCTCCCCGCGTCAGAACATCCCGATTCAGGTCGGTGCCACCTTGATCACCAACCAGGCACTCGCTCCGCACGAGATGTTGTACGCACACGAATATCGGGCCATCTATCCCCCTTACTACTACAAGGTAAAAGGATCGTGGTTGTGGACTCCGTTTGGAATCCGCTCGCACGACACCTGGAAGTTGCAGGGGACAGAGGTCAATGTGAAATACAAAACGTCCTTTGGATTGTTCAACAAGTTTCGCCCGCCCTGCGTTCGCTAAAGATTCAAGGGGTGACGCTCATCGCGTTGCCAATACCATCGTCCGCTGAATTGTCCATTTCAATACTGAATGAGAACGACGACACAGTCCACCGCATCCGGCCTGGCCTGATCGGCCATCCGGGAAACGTGCCAGTCACTTTGGCACCTCTCGCCCCGCAACGGATGCAAGAACTGATCTGGACCAACTCGTGTGCAGGAATAAAACCATGCTCATCCACGGATGGAAACTTTCCGGGCTGATCGTTGCGACCAGCCTTCTGACAGTCGCCGCGACGGGCATTTGCAGCGCGGCCGACAATACCGACCCAACCGGCCTCGTCCGTGTCTCGGATGCAGGCGACACCAATGCAATTCCGGCATCATTCGACCCGCAACCGGAATCTGCTGTCGAGCCGATGGTGACCACCTATCCCGTCAATTCCGGCCTCGTCGGCTGCGAGCCCCGCACCAAGCTGGGGCGTTGGTGGCACGATCAATCGGTCCGATTTGTGACCCGTAACACAGTTCAATCCGCAAACATGAACGGCTATTGGGGTGACCAGCATTGCCAATACGATTGGCGAGCGAGGCAGGCCAAGGCGACATTGGCAGCCCACATTCGGTGCAAGTTCGGCTACTTCATTCCCACGGGCTGCTGTGGGAAAGGATGTCCCCCGCTCGGACGCTACCGCATGGTCTACGCGGTCGATCCCGGCTACTTCGACGCCCGCGACGGCCAGGTGTATGCCACACAAGGAACTGGGACTCCGGTTGCCGTACCGCTCGCGCCCAACGTGAACTCCACCTACAACTACGGCTGGGGCATTCCCTCCAGTCGACTGACACCGATTTCGCGGACCCAGCCTCCGCACTATCCGTAAGTCGGCCCGCAGACCATCGTCGCGCCGACAGGATCCACTTTTTTTCGCGTGAAGCAATATCGAAGGAACACCGGTTCCCCGTTCAGGAAGAACAGTCATGTCGAAAACTGATCGTCTCTGGATCACAGCGAGCCTGACAGCCGCATTCTTAGCGGCAGCGGGGCTCTCTACGACCTTTGCCGCCGAGGGCGTGGTCCGCATCACAGACAAATCATCTCCCTCACAAATCCAGCAAGTCACTAACTGCTCTCCCGCGCCTGCGCCAGGAGTGGTGCCGGACGTCTGTGGCTGCCGCCAAGGTTACAGCGCGGACGCTGGCAGCCAAAGCGGTGCCGCCAATGGAGTCCCCTGCAGCTGCCGGAACGGTCACTCCGCAGGCTGCCCGACTGCTGGCAATGGTATGTGCCCCCCTGCCGGAAGTGGAATCGGCCCGATGGCCGGCAGTGGCATGTGTCCGCACGGGGCAGGTATTTTCAGCGGGATGTTTGGAACTGCGGGTGGAACCTGTCCTCCGGGTTTCCATGGAGGACTGGGGGGCGGATTGGGCCGCAACTTCTGCGGGCACGGTTGCCTGAGAGGCCAATGCCCGTTCGGCTGCCGGGGCGGGTTGGCGCGTTTGTTCCCGAACCTGGTTCCCGGTGGATATTGCACCTACGCTCCGGGACATGGCTGGGCACCTCCGGTCAAGGTCCCCGTGGAACGGGTCCCTGTTGGTTACCAGCGTTACTATCCATCACAGTGGTTTGGCGTGCCCAACGCCGCCGCCGAACCGAATGCCACAGCCCCCATGATCGGCACGCCAACGGACACCACTCAACTTGGCTATTACTACCAGCGGGTCCCCACCTGGTATCCGGCCCCTTACCGAATTCCACACCCGAATCCGAATCAGATTCACACGCGGCACTGCCCGAGTGGTTGCCCCTGCCAGTTCTCGCAAGCCGGCTACATCATTGAAGAGAGCCCGACAGCAGAACCGACACCGGCAGCTCCGACGGAAGCTGAGCCACCTCCGGCTCCCATCGAACCCGGAAAGTCAGCCATGGCTCGCCCGGTCCCAGCAATTCGGTAGCCGCCCTGCAGCAGTCATCCCACGTGATGACGCGAGCGAAGCTGACTGAAGAGTTGACACACCCACGAGGGGTCCGCAAAACGAGCTGCGGGCCCCTTTCTCGTTTTGGGCCACGTTCGAATTCCAGCGATTCAGGCCGCGCCAGAATCGGTGTTATTCTGCCACATCTGAACCGTCGGGCCGATCGAGAACGGACCGAATCTTACTGATCAACCGGTCGCGGCTAAATGGCTTGTGGAGAAACGCAATTCCCTGGTCAAGGACGCCGTGATGTACGATCGCATTGTCCGTGTAGCCCGACATGTAGAGCACCCGGATCCCAGGGCGTTCGACGGAGAGAATTTCAGCCAATTGCCGGCCACTCATCTGTGGCATGACGACGTCGGTGAGAAGCAGATCGATGGGCTCGGGCGTCGTACGCGAAATCTGGAGAGCCTCCTCGGCAGTTTGCGCGGCAAAGACAGTGAACCCCCGCGATTCGAGAATGCGAACCGCGATGGAAATGACTGGCAGTTCGTCTTCCACCACCAAAATCGTCTCAGTCGATCTGGGCTGGCCCAATTCCTCGTCCACGAGTGGCCGAGACCGGTGGGATTCATCCGCGGACGGAAGGTACACGTTGAATGTCGTTCCCTGATCGATCTCGCTGTAGACCGAAATGTGCCCACCGCTCTGCTTGACTATCCCAAAGACTGTCGAGAGTCCCATCCCGGTCCCCATACCGCGGGGCTTCGTCGTGAAGAACGGCTCAAAAACACGCCGCTTCACCTCGGGCGACATCCCCATGCCGTTGTCGCTGACGGACAGCATAACATACTCACCAGGGACGACTTCGGGCCGCGAATCCGCATAACACTCGTCGAGGAGACAATTGGAAACTTCGATCGTCAGCTGGCCTCCTCCTGGCATCGCATCGCGGGCGTTAACGCTCAAATTCACGAGGATCTGAGTCAACTGCGTCGGATCGACCCGCACCGGCGAAAGGTCTTTCTCCAGTTCCAATCGAACCTGAATATGTTCCCCCAGCAACCGTCCGACCATCCGCATCGAGTCGCGGATCCACCCCCCGATATCGACAACGCGTGGATCGAGCACTTGCTTGCGACTGAAAGCCAAGAGTTGCTCCGTCAGACTGGCAGCACGCAAGCCGGCATTGCAGATTTCGCTGGCCATTTCGCGATAGTCTTCCGGCCCGTCTGTCGAGTCGGCCATCTCCTCGGCGTAACCGAGGATGATTGTCAGCAGATTGTTGAAGTCGTGAGCCACACCGCCGGCCAGCCGCCCAATCGACTCCATTTTTTGCGACTGCACGAACCGTTCTTCGAACTCTTTCTGCTCGGTGATGTCCTGCAGAATGCCTACGAAGTGACTCACACAGCCGTTTCGGTCCCGGACCGGCGTCACCGTGAGCCGGGCCCAATATGGATCGCCATCAGAACGCTCAGCAAGAAGCTCCAGCGAGCAGGCCACCTGTTCTGCGAACGCGTGTTGCAGGATTGTTAAGCTGCCCTGCTCGATATGTGGTCCCTGCAGAAACTTGAGGCCCAGGTCGAGC
>CALJUK010000051.1 GCA_937975745.1 uncultured Planctomycetaceae bacterium
CCCTGCGTACACGTCTCTCACCCGTCGCGGCCGAAAATGCTCAATGCTTTTTTTAAGATGTCGCGCTCCCGCTCGACACGGCGCAACTCCGCTTCCAGCTCCCGCACGCGGGCCTCCAGTCCCACGGCCGTCGCGCCTTCCTGCTGCAACAGCTTCTTCTTCCAGTTGTACAACAGATTCGTGCTCGAGAGCCCCAGCCGCTCGCACACAGACGACGCGGAGTGCCCGTCGAGCAGCATCCGCACCGCCTCCTCCTTGAACTCCTGCGGATACTGCCGCCGCCCCGGCGGCGACCTTCCCTCACTGCTCTCAGACCTGACTCTCGACATCGGACTGCTCTCCTGGGCACGTCCAGAATAAGAGGTTGAGCTGTCCGAAAAACATGAAGCAGGTCAACGTTCGCCGATTCCTGGGGCGAGGGGCGAGCGAACCTCATCCGATGCAACGCGCAAATCTGTCATGTCCCAACTTTCTGAGCCGCTCGAAGCGACCGTGGGGCAACGGAGGCCGAGCAGGCTCTGGGACATCGGTTCCTGCACTTCGTGAGTACGCCGGGGGGGTACGTAATCGCTGAATTGCTCGCGGGGCAGCCAAGTTGTCTCTGTTCTCAAGATAAGAGAGATATTCTTGTTCTCAACCGTCATACCTGTTGTGGACCGGAAGCGGATACGGGAGCTGCGATGCATTGCCGATATCACGGCGATCGTGTCGTCAATCCGATTGCAGCAGCCGACTGGTCTCACAAACGCGAGGCTACGTTCGTTGCTGAATTCACCGCGCCAATCAGAGCATCAGTGTGAGTAGACAGGCCGACTCTTGCGGTCACCAGAATCCTCGGTCGAATACGTGAAGAGATTCGATCGCGCGGGAAGCGAGGAAACGTAGACGGTGTCAGGCTCAGGACTTATCGTACTTTGAAGCGTGGACAGATCCAGATGCACTTCCACAGCCGAGGCGCAACGATGGCAGCACGATTTCAACTAAAGAGAGCCCGGAACGGTCAACACTTCTTCAATCTCGTAGCCACGAACGGTGAGATCATCCTCACGAGTGAGATGTACTCCTCCATGACTGGTGCCAAGAAGGGGATCGCTTCGGTACAGCGTAATTGCAAAAACCCTGATCGTTACGACCGCAGGAAGGGGAAACGTGGGAAGTCACATTTTGTGCTCAAGGCGGCGAACCACCGAGTCATTGGCTGTAGCGAGATTTACGAATCACAGGCCGCATTGGAGAAGGGTATCAAGTCCGTGATGAAGAATGGACACACAGAGACGATCGCTGCCTGGGATGTTTAGTGGGCCGGATATGTATCGCTACTGTCGGACGTTCCTTTTGCACGGTAATTGAATCCTACGTGGTCTCGTCGAGTCTCTTCTGAAGCTCGTGGACGACTTTCTTGACGGTTTCCTTCAATTCTGCTGTCACTTCAACAGCGGCCTCCAATTCTCCAGCCGGCGCTAACTCCTCGACCTGCCGCGCCTGCTGCGATAACGAATCGACTCCGTACAACCGACCGGCGGCTTTGATCGTGTGGGCCAAACGTCCCGCCTCCTCGCCACGCCCGTCCGCCAGTGCCTGCTCTAACTGCGCGAGTAGTCCCGGAGTCTCGGAAATCGTTTCCCGGATGACATCCCGCAGGAGATCGTCGAGTCCGTCGACATTTTCCAGCGCCGTTTGCCAGTCAACCAACCCCGTGCCATCATCCCTGCTTTCATCGGGGGTGTCTGAAGAGGAATCATCAACTTGTCCGCCGAAAAACGAAGCGAGGGCAGAGCACAGATCTCTACGGCGCACCGGCTTCGCCAAATAAGCATCCATGCCGGCAGCCAGACAACGCTCACGATCTCCTTTCATGGCCCGGGCCGTCATAGCCACGATCGGGACATGTCCGCCACTGATCATTTCATGCGCGCGGATCTCGCGGGTCGCCTCTAATCCGTCCAGCTCCGGCATCTGCACGTCCATCAGCACCAGGTCAAATTGCCCCTGCTGCCAGAGCGCAATCGCGACTCGGCCATTATCGGCGATTGTCACCTTGTGCCCCAACCGCTCCAGGAGCGCCTGTGCAAGACGCTGGTTGGCCTTGCCGTCCTCGGCCACCAGAATGTTGAGTGCGGGTTGCTGCGGTCCTTCTTCGTCTTCCGGATCATGCGATCTGATTCCCCAGTGAGCGTGCTGTCCAATCGCGCTCAGGACGGCGTCGAGGAGTTCTGATGCCTTGACCGGCTTCATGAGTTGTCCCGAGATCTCCAGACTGCGGGCTCGCGCGGCGTCGCCCGGTCGACCGCCTGACGTCAACAGAATCACCACGACGTCACGGAACTCGGGCGAGAGTCGAAGCTGTTCGACCAACATGAATCCGTCCATGCCGGGCATGTTGACGTCGCTCAGCAAGAGGGGAAGCGGTTGATCATCCGCAACCCGCCGCTTGACGTACTCGATCGCGGCCCGGCCTCCCTCGACCGCATGGACCTGCATACCCCAGCTCTTCAGCATCCGCTGCAGGATTTGCCGATTGGTTGCGTTGTCGTCGATCACGAGCGCCGAAACGTCATGCAGATCAGGAATCTCTTGCGATTGCGCGCTGGCTCGCACCTCTTCCGCCCGGCCAAGTTCGACGGTGAAGTGAAATGTGCTGCCGACTGCCACCTCACTCTCCACCTGCAACTGCCCGCCCATGGCTTCGACGAGTCGCGCCGAGATTGTCAGTCCCAACCCCGTCCCACCATAGCGTCGCGTTGCAGAACCATCCGCCTGCGTGAAAGCTTGAAAGATCTTCTCCAAATCCTCCTCGGGAATTCCGACTCCCGTATCCTGCACAGAGAATTGCAAACGCACAGCAGTCGCTGACTGCGACGCGCAATCGACGCGGACAACGATCTCCCCCTGCTCGGTGAACTTCACTGCATTGGCGGCGAGATTCAGGAGGACCTGGCGGAGGCGGGTGGGATCGCCTCGAACGAACGCCGGAACATCCGAATCGACCTGTGAGATCAGCTCGACATCCTTGCGGGACGCCCGCCCTCCCAGGGTGCGGAGCATATCGACGATTTCTTCACGGATGTCAAAGTCGACTGAGTCGAGTTCCAGATACCCGGCTTCGATCTTTGAGAAATCCAGAATCTCGTTGATGATCGTCAGCAGCGACTCGGCCGATTCCAGCACCGTCCCCACATAGTCGTGTTGCACGGGCGTCAGTTCGTCATCCAGCAGTAGTTCGGCCATTCCAATGATGGCGTTCATCGGGGTCCGAATCTCGTGGCTCATGTTCGCCAGAAACTCGCTCTTCGCCCGATTCGCCTGTTCGGCGGCGTCCTTGGCTTTTAGCAGGGCCGCCTCTGCCTCCTTCTGCGATGTTACGTCGTAGACGCTGCACAGAACGGCCGTCTCGTCTTCCAAGTCCAGGGGACTCAATCCCACTTCGACAGGAAATTCTGATCCATCCCTGCGACGCCCCCACAACTCACGGTCGGGCCCCATCTCGCGAGCGGTTGGAGCTCTGGAGAATTCTTGACGAAATTCTTCGTGACGCTCGCGGAACCGTTCTGGGACAAGCAACTCGATGCGATTTCCGATCAATTCTTCGCTGTCGTAACCGAATGTCTTCTCAGTCGCCGGGTTGGCCATTTTCACGGTCCCGTCCGCTCCAACGGCCAGCATGGGGTTGGGTGCGGCGTCAACCACGCGCCGAAACCGCTCCTCGGCCTGCTTGACGGCCGTAATATCGTGTGAGATGCCGAATGTGCCGACGATCTTGTCGTTTCGATCGCGAAGTGGAACTTTCGTCGTCGAGACCCACGTCTGCTCCCCGTCCCAGTCCGGCTGTTCTTCTTTACCGATCAACGGCTCACCGCTCCGCATCACGGCCTCTTCGTCTGCCCGCGCCTGAGCCGCATACTCTCTCGGAAAGTAGTCTGCGTCTGTTCTTCCCACCAGGTCAGCCGGATCAGAGACCCCGAGTCGATCTGCCAGCAGCCGGCTGACTCGCGTAAAACGTCCCTCGACGTCTTTGAAGTAGATCGCGTCCGGCAAGTGAGTCAGCAGTGTGTGGAGCAAGAATCGTTCGTGTTCAAGAGAGGCTTCAGCCCGCTTTCGCTCAGCAACCTGCAAGGCAAGCTGTTCTGGTGTCTTCAGCTCTAACGCGCGCGGGAGCGATCGCGCGAGTACGAAGACACCGACACACGACACGCTCGCCGTCAGCAGTTTTGTCAGCCCCGATAATCGATACAGCGGCCACCAAAAGATACCTGCTTCGATCAGGTGAACTGCGCCGCAGGAGAAGAAGATCAAGCCGAGGAAGATCCAAAAGACCTTTGTGAATTTCAGGTCCGCCTTTTGAAGCACGTAATACGCCACGACGCAGGGAACGGCGAAATAGGCCAGAAACGTGGCAATGTCCGAGCCAATGTGGATCCAGCCCACCTCCGGCTCATTGGCCCAGGCGGGGCCGCATTGCCACCTCGGGGGAAACCCTGATGTGTCGAAGACATCGATGACGGACGCAAGCATGAGCGTCACCTCCTTGGGCGGCGTAGGTCGAATGACGAATCGAGACTGTCACAGAGACCGACCACACATCATCATCAGCGAGCAGCCTTTCAGCAGCAAAACCGACTTCACGACGTCTTGGTCGTCCACGATGCCCGTTGAACGGAAAATTGGTCGGATGAGACGCGGTGCCTGATGATCACCGATGGCCAGAAGAAAGAGGAACGGCACTAGCGGTCGGATCAGCAAACATACGGCTTCGAGTACTGGCAGCGCCTCAAGACA
>CALJUK010000052.1 GCA_937975745.1 uncultured Planctomycetaceae bacterium
GCTTTACTCTGATCGAACTATTGGTCGTGATTGCGATCATCGCGATCCTGATCGCGCTGTTGCTGCCGGCCGTTCAACAGGCGCGTGAAGCCGCCCGCCGAAGCCAATGTCAGAACAACATGAAGCAGATTGGTTTGGCACTCCACAACTATCACGATGCCATGCGCTGCTTCCCAGTCGCCAGCACATGGCAGGGGGCGCCCAACTGGCGAATCTTCATTTTGCCCTACATCGATCAGGCACCGTTGTACAACGCTCTCGCCATCTCCGGTGGAGGATTTCAGGCGCACGCGGGATTCTCGGGGAACACGATCCTGTACTCGGCGGTCGTTCCTGTCTACGTCTGTCCCTCCAGCCGATTTGGAGTTCGGAACCCGACTGATTTGACATTGTCTGACGACTCCTCGGGGACTCAGGTGAGCATGGTGATCGACTACGTGGGGATCAGCGGTGCCACCCCCGATCCGGCCGGCCGTTCAAGCGTGTGTACCGGTGACTTCATGTACCAGTCTGCGAGTTACTGCAAGAATGGGATGCTTACGTCCTTTGAGAGTCAGAAAATTCGAGATTGTATCGATGGAACCAGCAATACACTGGTCATCGCCGAGCAGTCCGGCTCAGTCAACGGCACCGAACGGAGTGCCAACTCGCTTGGACCCTGGTTTTCGTGGGGTAATCTCGGATCAACTCAGTTGAACGCTGATACGCCGCTACCGCTGACGGCGTCCGTGGGGTCCGCTTACCCCGGTGGAATCACAACGGTTCGTTACGCTCCGAATGCGTTCTTTCAATCCGGGGCACCGACTCCGGCCGCCAGTCCATTTTCCTGCAACACGGTCACCAATTCGTTCCACGAAGGAGGGATTCACGGTCTCCTGACCGACGGTTCCGTCCGATTCATCTCGGAGAACATCGATTTCCCGACCTACCTGAAGCTGTGCGTTCGCGACGATGGCAATGTCATCGGCGAGTACTAAAAAGTTCCAAAACCTCTGTGTGCTTCGCCTTCGTCCTGTGACTGCTGGCAGAAGACTCGCCACCAACCGGTTTTGAAATTGGTTCTAGTCAGGGTGATCGAGTTCCCTCGATCATCACTCCGAAGTAATCGAACATGTGGCGCCGTGGCGGAAGCTGCGGCGTCACGTTGTCTTTCTGTCGCAAGATGATTTCACACCACGCATTCCCAATCCAAAGGTCCGCAAAGAGATGCACGCTCTCCACACACTTCAACGCTTGGGACTGGCGGTTGTCCTCTTGGGGCTCGGCTTTATCGTCGGCTGTAACAAATCACCGCATTCTGATAAGCCCGCGGGCAGCATCACGGCAAAAGTGACCTACGGGGGAGAACCCGTGACCGAGGGGCAGGTGAACTTCGTCAACAACTCAACCGGTCTCGGCGGAGGTGGAAGCCTCGGGCCAGGTGGAACGGCGACAATCTCGACCGTTCCAACCGGAAAGTACGTTGTCACCGTCACCCCACCGCTTCCGGACATGGCCGATCCAAACCCGCAAGTACCGGACTATGCGAATCTGCCCCAGAAGTACCGGTCTGAGACGACGAGCACGCTCAAGGCAGAGGTCTTCGTCGGGGACAATGAATTCACTTTCGAACTCAAAGACGCGGAGGAATAGCGATCGGTGGGCCGCTCGCCTGGATTCCCTGCCGGTCGCTTTGATGGGTGAACTGGCGATCGCGGAAGAGAGCGGATTTTCTCAAGGATTTCCGGCTGGGATGCCGACGAAAGGATGTCGTTCGCTTGACGACGGTCCGGTAGAGGTTAGAATCTGGAATCTGCCCCCACAAAGTGGAGGAAGGCGTTTCTGAATCGCCACTTAGGCCACTGTGACCGTTTTCGGGTATTGCCCGCGAGCGATCGACCGGCTTCGATCAGACGCCTTGAATTCAGTTTGTGGGCCGGGCATCAAGCGATTTCGA
>CALJUK010000053.1 GCA_937975745.1 uncultured Planctomycetaceae bacterium
CGTCGGTATCGAGGGCCTGACGGCGGGCATCGGTCAGCAGTCGGCTGACGAGTTGGCTGCCGGTGCGATTGGGGTCGGAAGCAATCTGGTCGAGGTCCCCGCCGTTGCGCTTCAAGCCGGCTCCCAGGTTCTCCGCGACCACCCGCTGGACAGCCGGGACTTGTTCGGCGGCCTGCAGCACGCGGTCAATCTCCTGCGGCTCGTTCCGCGCGCCAACGATGTACGAGAGTTGTGCAACAATGGCCCGACCTGCCTCTTCGCGGGCGAATGCTTCGTCGGCGAGAACGTCCAGCAGAAACGGTACAGTTGCACGGGGGAGCGAGCTCAGAACCGCCGTTAGCGTCCATTTATTCACAGAGTCGCGCCGTGCGATTTGGCCAAGTGCCATCGTTGCCCGCGGGTCGTCGACTTCGCCCAGGGTCAATGCCACCTGAAACCGCACGCGAGGAGATTCATCAGTTGCACGGGTCAGGACCTGTTCCAACAGGCTGGAGTCCTTCACCAGCCGCGGCTCGGCTAGCAGAACGGCGTGCTCGCGGATATGTGGATCGGAATCGGAAAGGGCCGCATGGAGATCGTCTCCATCGAGTGCCTGTAGGCCGTCCAGAGACCACAACGCGTGCAGCCGGCCGACTGCGGACGAGCTTTCTCGTAACAGTTTGCGCAACTGAGGAACGACGGTTGCATCCTGCCGCTCGAAGATCAGTCGATGAGCCGTCTCGCGCCACCATGAGTTGGGATTTTCCAGTTCTGTGACCAACTCCGCCGTTTGGGCGTCCCCGAGTCGGGGAGCTGGCGGTGGAGTGAACCCGGGGCGATATCGAGACGGAAGCAGACGGTAGATTCGCCCGCGGTCGCGACCGCTGGTGAGATCGACACGGGCTTTCAGATCGTCGGGCATCGACCAGGGATGCTCGATCGTTTCGCGGTACATGTCGAGTACGTGCAGCGTCCCGTCTGGCGCGTTGACGAAGTTAACCGGCCGAAACCAATTGTCCGTGGATGCCAGGAATTCCGTATCGGGATAGACCCGTTTCCCGGTAAAACTGACGTCCTCGGGAGTCAGCTTGTAGCGCATCACCAGATTGCCGGCAACTTCGCCAATGAAGGCGTCACCATAGTATTCTTCAGGATACGCTGCCCCTCGGTAGATCGTCACGCCGCTGGAAGACGTGACGTACCCCTTGGCGACCGTCGAGTCGAAAGGAGACTTGGTCGCTGTGTCGGCAGCACGACGTTGGGCATTGATGACACGCCACGGTTCCGGCGGACTGATTTGAAAGACAGCGATCGCGTCGCCGGATTCTGCAACGTCCTGGAGTGTCGATGCAACGGGCAGGTAACGGTTCCGACGGAGATAGCGGGCTGGCAGGATCACCTGCTGCACGGGATTGCGGATATCGCAGAGGAAACGGTTGCCCCAGTCGTCGTGCGTATGGCCGAACCGCGCACCGCCGGAAATGGCTTCGAATTGTTCGACTCTTGGATCGAATCGGAAATCGTTTCGACCAATCCGTGTTGGCTCTTGCGATGTTTCGGAGCCCGCTGGCTCGATGTTTCCCCCGTTGCTCGATCCCGCAGCGTAGATGCGATGATCGAGCCCCCATTGCAGGTTGTTCATAACAGCCTGCACGTTGTACTTGCGGAATCCTTTGAAAATCTTGCGGCGTACGTCAGCGCGGCCGTCGCCATCGGTGTCCTTAAAGTACCAGACGTCGGGCGTTGCCGTGACGTAGACGCCTCCTTTCCAGACAGCCACACCGGACGGCCAGGAGAGTTTGTCCGCGAAGACAGTCGAGCGGTCGAACTTGCCGTCACCGTCAGTGTCTTCGAGCAGCCGGATCCGTCCGATCGGCTCTGAGGTTTGTTCCTGCCAAGCCTGATCGTGTGACTTGTCCGAGTAGGGATAGTCGTTCATCTCGACGACATAGGCCCGACCGTTTTCGTCGTATGTCATTGCGATTGGATCGGTGACCAGTGGTTCGGCCGCGATCAGTTCTGCCCGGAAGCCGTCCTGAAGGTGAATCGTGGCGGCCGCCTCAGCTGGCGACGTCGCGGGAACGCGTGGCAGCGGTTCGACCTCGGGCGACTCCGCTTGAGTCGGCGTCGAGCAAAAAACGAGGCTCACCACCAGGAGAGACGTCAACCAGACTCTACATATCATTTCAAATGGCCTTCGGAAACTTGTTCAAGAGACGGTCCGATATCTTTTATTGTGGCCTGCCGCTGCGCGAAAGGGAACCATGGACATCGATTGGCACTGATTCTGTTGTGTTGCAGAGAACCTGGTTGCAGTGGCGATGTTCCTTTGCTCTGATGAAGCGACGCCTCGGGACGATGTTCGTCCCGATATCGGCATTTCATGACCGATGCGGAATGGGTCGAGCCGGTCCAGTTGACGAGGTGGCGAGAGATGTGCTGTGGGCGAATGACAGTCAATCGGGGGCGAGGGCACTCTCAACGTGTGGTAATGCTGGGCCTGTTTGCGGCATTTGCTCCCCTGGCATTCGGGACCGCTGCCGAGGGGATTTGTGCGGAAAAGACCGCTCGGCCGAACATTGTTGTTGTCCTGGTCGACGATCTGCGGTGGGACGAGCTCAGTTGCGTGGGGCATCCCTTCGTGCGGACTCCCCACATCGATCGAATCGCGCGTGAGGGGGCTCGGTTCCGCAATGCATTCTGCACCACGCCACTCTGCTCGCCAGTCCGAGCCAGTCTGCTGACCGGCTTGTACACGCACCATCACGGCATTCTGGACAATACCGATCGCAGCGAGAAAAGCCATCAATTGGCGACCTTTCCGCAGATGTTACAGCAGGCCGGTTATCGCACTGCCTTCATTGGCAAGTGGCATATGGGAAACGACGACACCGCACGTCCGGGATTCGATCGGTGGGTCTGCCTGAAGGGGCAGGGAACGTCGTTCCGTCCGGTGTTGAACGTGGACGGCCAGCGGCGGCAGTTCGAGGGGGCCAAGACCGCCGTGCTCAACGGCCTCGCTGTCGACTTCGTTCGCGAGCGAGGCGGCGCTCCGTTGTGCCTGTATTTGTCCCATAAAGCACTGCATCCGGAACTCTTTCAGCGGGACGACGGAAGCATCACAGATCCGACTGCCGCCCGCTTTCTACCGGCAACACGACATGAAAACCTGTATGCACACGCCCCGATTCCGTGGCGACTGAATGTGAATGACACGTTGGCCGACAAACCGGCGCTGCAGAGAGAGATTCCCGGTATTCCACCGCTGAGTCGAGCAACCGGCAGCAGCGAAGACGTCATCCGCGATCGGCTGCGAATGCTGGCCGGTGTCGATGACGGAGTGGGCCAGCTGCTTGATGCACTGACTGAGACCGGGCAACTCGACAACACCGTTTTCGTGTTTCTGAGCGATCACGGGTACTGGTACGGGGAACACGGCCTGAGTGTCGAGCGGCGGCTCGCTTATGAAGAGGGGATTCGGATTCCTCTGCTGGTCCGCTATCCCCCGTTGACTGAGCCCGGTCTACTGATCGACGAGTTCTCGCTGAGCATTGATCTGGCGCCGACAATGCTCGAGTTGGCCAGTGTTCCCACTCCGTCCAATATGGATGGTGTCAGCCTGGTTCCCTTGCTGAAGGGCGAGAATCCGCCGAATTGGCGAACGGAATTTCTGATTGAGTACAACACAGATACCGTTTTTCCACGCGTGTTGAATATGGGATATCGTGCCATTCGTACCCAGCATTGGAAGTACATTCAGTACAACCAACTGAAAGATATGGACGAACTGTATGATCTACGGTCTGATCCGTATGAATTGAAGAATTGTATCCGGGATCCGGAACGGCAGGAGACGCTGCGGCAATTGCAGGCCCAGTTGCGGAAATTGACGAAAAGGGAAGACTGATGGCAGCCATTTGTGGCCAACTGGTCGCTCGTTGCGTCGCGCAGATCGCCGCTCGAATTGTGTTTGTCCGGCATCCGTTTCACGTTGCTTTGCGGGTGCTACTCGCTTGCCTGACCGTACTGGGGGGAATTGCGGCTTCGGCCGAAGAGACACCGCTGAAGGTCGTCTTCGAGGAAAACGTGGCTGTGCCGATGCGGGACGGCGTTATTCTCAGGGCCAACGTTCACCGTCCGGACCGGGGGGGCCCGTACCCGGTCCTGGTGCTGCGGACTCCCTACGGAAAAGGTGGGGCAGGGCGTTTCGACCCGTACGTCGAGGCGGGATACATCGTGGTCGCCCAAGACGCTCGGGGACGGTATGCGTCTGACGGAAAATGGGAATCGTTCATGCGATTCAAGACACACGATGGCGAGGATGGCTACGACACCGTGGAGTGGGCTGCCAAGCTCCCGGGTTCCAATGGAAAAGTCGGCACATTTGGGGCGTCCTACAATGCCTTCCTGCAGTGGCGGACGGCGGCATTGGCGCCTCCTTCGTTGTTGGCGATGTCGGCACAAAGCATTCCGGCACGTTATACGGACCTGGAAGGACCGGGGACAATCCGTCCCGGTCGACGCTTGCACTGGTGGATTGTGGGCATGACGCACGACATGCGGCGGCGGTCCGGTCGCCCCGGCACGGCCTGCCCACAAGAAGCCCAGCAACAGAGGCGACCCGGCGATGCCGACCGGTGGTTGTGGTTTACTCCCTATCTCGACCTGCCACAGAGCTGCTTCGAGGACGAAACCGACGCCGTTCGTTACTGGCTGAAGAATCCTCACACGGATCCGTGGAATTTGGAAGAAGGTGTGAAGTCGATTTCGGTTCCCAACCTGAACATCGTCGGCTGGTCCGATCACTGTAACGGTGACATGCGGCTGGACCAGGCCATTCGCGAGCAGGCCGCGACTGAGAATGCGCGCAAGGGATCACGCACCCTCATCGGTCCGTGGTCTCACGTCAGTCGGGGGAAGCGCCGGCTGGGTTCGTTCGATTTCGGTCCCGAGGCCCAGTTGAATCTCGTCGATCTTGACATTCGCTGGTTCGACCACTGGTTGAAAGGGAAGCGAAACGGAGTCGCCGAGATGGCGGACTACCGCATCTTCATCATGGCAGACAACCGATGGCGCGATGAATCCACCTGGCCGCTCACTCGGGCACGAGAGCAGATTTTCTACCTGAAGAGCGGAGGCAGCGCCAACACACCGGCGGGAGATGGGGAACTTGTTCGGCAACAGCCGACGCAGTCCGGACAGGACCATTACACTTACGATCCGGTTGACCCCGTCCCATCATTGTACGGGCCGGCCCTATTCCAAGGGGCCGCCGATCAGAGACCGCTAGCGGGCCGCCGCGACATTCTGGTGTATCAGACGCCGCCCTTGGAGGAGCGGATCGAAGTGACAGGGAATCCCGTGTTCGAACTTCATGCGGCATCATCCGCGCCCGACACGGATTTTTTTGTCCGTCTGATCGACGTCGCTCCCGATGGCGTGGCGAGGGACGTCTCCCAAGGTGTTGTGCGCGCTCGGTATCGAGCGGGTCTCGACCAGCCGCAACTGATTCAGCCCGGCGAACGCATCAGTTACACGATTCGCATGAATCCGACATCCAACGCTTTCTTGCCGGGACACCGGATTCGGATCGACGTCACGAGCAGCGATTTTCCCAACTACGACAGGAATCACAACACAGCAGCCGATCAGAATGCCGACGGCAGTCTGCAGTCAGCCGATCAGACGATTTACCACGGCAGTGGGCAGCTGACACGGATTATTCTGCCGGTGATTCCCGAGGAATAGTGTCCTGTCCGAGAACACTCGGTCACGCGACAGATCTCCGGTTAATGTCAGCAAAGTGCTGCGGTTCCACCTGCGGAGAGAAGATCTTCTGGAGGTGCACAATGGAACCATCACTGACGGCCCGGCGGGTCGTGGTTGCTGGCGGTAGCGGATTTCTCGGTGTCTCGCTGGCGAATTACCTGTCGAGATGCGGTGCCGACGTTGTTGTATTGTCCCGCAGCCGGCCTACGGTAGATGGCCCGTGGCGTCATGCGCCGTGGGATGGGCGGACGTTGGGGGCCTGGGCGGTGAATCTTGACGGTGCGGCTGCGCTGGTCAATCTGGCCGGCCGCAGTGTCAGTTGTATCAAGACACCGGATCACCGGGACGAAATCCTGCGATCCCGTGTCGAGTCGACACGGGTCCTCGGAGAGGCAGTTCGCAAGATTGTTAAGCCACCACCGGTCTGGGTCCAGATGAGTACCGCACACATCTACGGTGATCCACCATCCGCCGTTCTCCGGGAAGATTCCCCGATCGGCTACGGGTTGGCTCCGACTGTCGGGAAGGCGTGGGAGGATGCGTTTGTGGCGAGTCTGCTTTCCACACAACGCGGCGTGGTGTTTCGCACGAGCTTTGTGATTGGACGAAACCGTGGAGCTGGGGGTGGGGCGCTGCAGACGCTAGCCATGTTGGCCCGGCTGGGCCTTGGGGGGAGAGTCGGGAGCGGGCGACAGGGGATGAGTTGGATTCACGAGGAAGACATGAATCGACTGTTTGTGCAGGCCATTACGGACGATTCGATGGATGGTCTCTACATCGCGTCGTCACCACAGCCCGCTTCACAGGTCGAATTTATGCGGCAACTTCGCAGCGCGGTGCGGATGCCGATCGGGCTGCTGGCATTCGAGTGGATGGTTCGCCTCGCGGCCCCATTGCTCCTGCGAACCGATCCAGAGTTGGCGCTCTACGGCCGATATGTGATGCCGCAACGATTGCTCGACGCGGGATTTGAATTCCGATTTCCCCAACTCGCCGACGCCTTGCGGGATTTGCTGTCCCCCGCCGGAATTCACTCGTCGGCGGATCGTGATTCGAGCAGGAAACGACTGATGGACTGTCCGAGTTCGCGGCCGACCTGCCTGTAACCGTCCGTTGTACTATTCGGGGTGTTCCAGGCGGTTTCGAGCGTGACCGATACGACGTGTTCTCGGCAGTGCGTCGCGACCCAGTTCTTACTGATGGCCTGCCACTGCTGCGGATCGTACTTCTTGCCAGAGGGAATCACGCTCCCTTCGAACGAGAGCGGGCCGCGAATTTGCTCTTTGGAAATTCTCAGAAATTCCTGCAGTTTGGTCCGCCGTGCCTCAGAGAGGACTTCGTCGCCCGGGATGTAAAAGTAGGGCTGGCGATTGTTGGGGCCCGGATTATGCAGGTCGACGAACACATCGAACTCGCCGTTCTGATCCATCTGCCGGATCAACTGCTGGGCAGCAGCGACGCTGCGCCAGTACGGTGTATCGGTCCAATCCCGATTGTGATCCTGTGGGACCTGGTTCTTGCCTCCCGCTCCACGATGCACATTGTCGACGTCCATGATGGGAACGAAGACGATGGTTGCCTGTTGACGCAGTCGTGTGGCAGCCTTTTCGTCGGAGACGAGCCATTCGATGAATCCCTTGCCAACCCAGCTGGAACCAGACTCCCACGCATGCTGGCGGGCCTGGATCCAGACTCCCTTCCGTCTGGCTGTCGAATCTCCTTCGCGGATGCGGAGGGCGCGTGTCGGCCGTCCTTCCCGAGTTGTGCAGAGAGTGAACGCTTCGGCATGGGGCGAACGGCCGGCAATCGATTCGACGAGTCGTTCGGCATCGGCTGTCGTGAACGGGGGCCCCCAGGCGAAGAACGCATCCGTTTGGTCGATCTTCTGTTGATAGACAATTCGCTGGCCGTTGTGTTCCCCGGGTGCAGTCTGCAGCCAGGTCTGGCCGTTCAGGCTGAATGTCGCACGGTCCGGCGTTGCCCAGGGAGCACGGCCGACGTCCAGCGTGATCGTTTCACCTGGCTCGATGCCTGTTAGTTTGAAGGACCACCAACAGTCCCAGCCCCGGTCGAGATGCTTTGTCGGAACCAAACGAACCGTTCGAGTCGTCTGGTCGATTGACTCGACGGTCGCGGAGCCGTTGGGAAAGTCGGCGTCGACAACCAGGTCCGCAGCCGAGACGCCAGTTGTCGCCCCGAGAAGCAATAGCGTTATTCCCTTTGCAAGCCGTAGGCGACGCGACATTTCGAGACTCTTCACAACGTCCTCCGCTTGGCGAAGTGGGAGTGCAGTACGACTCGTTGACTACGAGCGAGGGGTGCTGCAACCGGCTTACTGTTGACGATGGATCACCGTCCGGATTGCAGCCATTGTTGCTGACATCCCTGGCATTGATGGAGTGTAACAGGGGAGGGCCTCTGGTTCACGAGGTGGTGACGGGGCCAGGGATCTCTAGAACCCGTTTCAAAACCGGTTGGTGGCGAGTCTTCGGCCAGCATTCACAGGACGAAGACGAAACACACAGAGGTTTTGGAACCGCTTCTAGAGCGCGCTGTGCCTACAAATAGCGGCTTCTGGCTGCGTCATCTGCCTGATTTGCAGATCATTCGGCATTCAAACGCCGCCACAATTGTCCGCAATGCGGACTAAGCCACAAAAAAAATGAAGCGAGAACGCCGCTGGGGCGCTCCCGCTTCGAAACAGTCCGTTGTCAATTGTGCTGACTAGCCCTTGCAGGCACAGCCAACACAGCCGCAGACATCACACGTGCACGACTTTCCGTCACAATCGGGGCACTGGCAGACGATGCACCCGCATTGGGATCGAGATGCGTCACCAGGCGTCCCGGAGGGACTGGCTTGGGTGAACGTGGAAAACATCGCCACAGCTGCGACAGTCAACAGCGCATAGAGGGAATAAGAATTCATCTTGGAACTCTCCTGTGTAGGAAACGGAAGAAAATGAACCGATTAAACGGAGTCCATTCGACACGCGTCAATCGTCGGTTTATTTCAACCACAAGCACAGGATGGCCAGCAACTCCGGGCCGCGTGGAGAGAATTGCCGAACGGCAACCGTGTGGCTGCGAACGACGGCGTGGGTCGGGCCAGGGGAGGGTGGCTCGGCGAGAACGTGTGCCAGGTCAACGCTACGGTGAGCCGGCTTCCAGACGTTCTGGGCCGCCGGTACGAATTCCGTGTCGGACTTGGCGCATTGGCAGTCTGCCTGGACTGACTCCGGATGCACCGCCTCTTTGGTACGACAACACGCGACCGGCTCTTTCGAGGCTGAACGCTCCAGGGTCGGAGGACAGCAGGCCCGTTGTTTCTGGACCGGTTCTGTACAGCAACACGGGGCTGCCATCGCAGCCACGGGTTGTGCGAGAATTCCGATCAGACTGAGCAAGCGGACGAAGCGTTCCATAGCCCAATCGTATGGGTCAAGTTCGTTTCGGACAAGTGGAGTTCCCGTCGGTTTCCCGTTGGGCCCGATTGGAAGTGCACAAAAACCTGCTATGCCGACGGTTCTTCCCGCGATGCAGCTTGTTGTTCTGCAGCCTGACGTGCCGAGCCACAACATCGTCGCATGGGAATGAGTTGCCACAATCGAGGTTCGCGCAGGGCGATTCCCAGCCAGAGGGCGATCCCGAGACCGAACGGAACGAGGTACGGCTCACCGACTCTCCAATGCGTGCACATGGCTCCTCCCATGTAGCCTGTCAGCAGAATGGCCCCCAGCACGGACGAAGCCGGGATCAGGTAGACGGCCAGGCACGTCAGTTCGATGAGTGCGAGCGGTACGAGCATTTCTTCCGGAAGTCCCATGGCTGCCATCCCTGTGACCACTTCGGGGCCATTCTGCAGCTTCATGACGCCACTCATACCCAGCAAAAGTCCAACAGCGGCGGTGATGAGCCATCCGATCCAGAATCCCGTATTGCGGGTGGACGATGTCGACGCAGGAACTGTCGTGTCGTGAGAGGCGTCCATGGGAACTCCACTTGGAAGAGAGAGGGGGAGATGCAGCTGACTGGAAACTACCCGATTGAGATGTCGGTTTTCCAGCCCAAATCGCGACTATGGGCGAAGTACGCTGCCGATCGATGTCGAGATGCCTCGTTCACGCGATTGGCATTGTGGTCCCCTTTGGTGGGCTGTCGGACCGCAGCGTCTCGTCGCGGTCGTTGACGAGGCGTAAAATGAAGGCCGATCCTGTACCCGAGCCTGGGAGCTGCCAGGAAGGGGCAAGCCAGCAGTTCTTTCAGGAGTCAGAAGATGCCTGCCGCGCACGAAGACGAAATGCAGAGGCGAATTCAACAGCTCGAAGATCAGGTCGCGCGACTGACGGAGGCCCAGCAGCCGACCGGACACCGCTGCGTGCGAATTCGATCGAAGACTGTTCTGCTCGGCTTGCCATTGTACGACATTGCCGTGGGGCCCGATCATTCCCTGGGCGAATTCCGAGGGATCGCCCGGGGCTGGTTCGCATTCGGGGACATTGCCCTGGGTGGCATCGCGATCGGCGGTGTGGCGGTCGGGTTGCTCTCTGCGGGTGGTTTGGCCTTCGGGGGAATTGTTGCCGTTGGAGGTGCTGCCGTCGGTGGTGTTGCCATCGGTGGGGCCGCTGCAGGCGTCCTGGCGATCGGCGGTGCTGCGATCGGCTATGCGGCGTATGGCGGCG
>CALJUK010000054.1 GCA_937975745.1 uncultured Planctomycetaceae bacterium
GCAAAACTCCCTCGCGAACGCCCGCAGCTTCCACCGGGAAAAATGGCTGCTGCCAGCCTGTCGGCCGCCGCCACAAGATCTTGCCGTTGTTCGCATCCAGCGCGAAACAGCTCCCCTTGGCATGTGACCAGATAATACGCTCGCCCGAGGTCTCAGCGCCGATCGAGTGCGCATGAGCCGCAAAAACAACCTTCGCCGCGGAGAAATCAGCCGGCACTGCCTCGTCTCGCATGTCGACTGGGTCAGCATCGGAATCAACGCGGACCGTCAGTTCCTGTTCTAATGCGGTCGTCTCGGCAAGTGACTCATGCAGTTCGGGCAGGGATGCGAACTCCGGATACTGATCGAGGACATTCCGACGAGTGGCCACGGCCGACAATGCCGAGCGTTCAGCCAAGGCCTGCCTAATCTCGCCCAGTCCTTTGGCCAAACCCTCGGCTTTTCGGATGGCCGCCAACGCACGCCGGCGGGTTTGCTCGATCGATTTGAGGAGTTGTGTCGGAGGGGCGTCGATGGGGCTGAACCGTTCCAGCACGCTGCTGGCTTCTTCCGAAACAGCCAAAAGATTCCGATCGGACTGTTGCTCAGCCGCCTCGGCCGCCCCCTTGGCAATCTCCCCGCCGAGTTTGGCCAGCGCATCGGCGCGATCCGAAAAGCCTGGCGTATCGCGGTGATTCCGAATGAATTCGTACAACGCCTTCATGGCGGACGGCCACTGCGGCGAAGTCCCGGCCAAAAGCTGCTCAACCTTCGCCTGGCCCAATGTCAGGCGCACGTCGTCGGCCAGTCGATGTGTTGGAAATGCGTTGAGGAACTCCTCCAACATGGCAATGGCTTGGGCGTATCGGCCAGCCTGCAGTTCGGCCACAGCCGCATCATATCTCCGCTGCGAACTTTCACGTCCGATGATGAACCAGAACGTTGCCGCGGCAAGCGTTAACACGACGACGACGATCGACAGTGTCAGCACGAACGGGGAACGGACAACATCCTGATCACCCGGCCGGACCGGCGGGCCGAGCGGCCTCGCACGCAGGGTTCCAGCACCGGTCGGTTGTGGGGGCTTGGCGACTTCGGGCTCGGCCGTCTTCGGGTCGAGCGACGGCAAATCGGCAAAAACGTCGTCTTCATCGGCAGCGGTCCCGTTGTCGAGGATTTCGACTTCTTCGGAAACAGGTCCGGCCGGCTGTTTCGAATCTCGCCGCCCTCCCGTCTCTCCCGCCGCCCTTTGATGTTCTTCGGCCGATTCCCCGCCCGGTCGAGCGGCGTTCTTCGCACTGGGGTCTCGCTCGGAAAACAGAATCCGCACATCAGCTGGCCCGATTCTCAGGACCGAACCAGGACGAAGTTCGCCCTGCGCGACCAGCTTTCCGTCCACATCGACACCGTCAGGAGTGGCAGCAGCCACCGACACCACACTGCCGGTCCAGGTAATTCGGCAGGCCATCGGCGGGACGGACTCGTCGGCAATGCAGATGTCGTTCGTCACGTGTCTGCCAACCGACATCGGCTGGGCGCGCACGAGTTCATAGGTGACACTGCGATCGGAAACGTCTCGGACCTCGACCGTCGGCATGCTGTTCCTCAGTCTCCGTCAATCACTTGCGCTCCGTCAATCACTTGCGATGGTCCCACTTTTTGACGAAGGCCACATTGCGACGATTTTCGTGTCCCGAGCGGACACTACCTTCCCGCCGCCATACGAATCCGCTGCATTCCTGCTTCATTGGCGGCATCGATCACCTGCACCACCGTCTCGTGTCGGGCGGCGGCGGCGGCTGTCAAAAGAAGCTCTACCTTCCCTTCCGACCGCATTTTCAAAGCGAGTTGTTCGGCAAGTTGCAGCGGATCATTCAGCCGTTCATCGTCCACATACACGACATCGCGGTTATCGATTTCCACAATGACCGATTCGTCCTCAAAGTCTTCCAGCAGTTGAATCGTCTGGGCGGCTCCCTTCTGATCGTCATGCGGAGCCGGAAATTCAATCGATTTTTGCAAACTGAATGACGCCGTCACCATGAAGAAAATGAGCAACAGGAAGGTGACGTCGACCATTGGGGTGAGATCCATCTCCTCGAAGTCGCTGCGAACCCGGCGGAACGGCAGGACTTCTGCGTCGACTTCGTCGATCGCTACACGACTGTCCTGCAAATGACTGATCTGCGGATGGACTTCTTCCTCCCGTTGCTGGTTGGGCGCTGGAAACTCCTCGACATCGTGTTCCGGAATGCGTGTCAGGGCACCACATGACGGACACGGGACTTCTTCGCCGATTTTCCGCCGGGTGATGCTCAGAAGCAACTGGCAGCGGGTGCAGCGGTATCGGACTGGCATGAATGACCCTCAAATGGACGTCGGCAGCCTGCTGGATTGCCCCAAGGCCTACCGTTCGTCCGCAACACCCAAGTAAAATTGCGACCCCTCAACTGCCGTCACGGCCCGTGTGATCTCTTGCACGAAGCCGTGGGGTACATCTCGCTCGGCCTTGATGATGACAGCCGGTCTCTGTTGCCGAACGGACTCTTCCACCAGTCGGGTGACTTCTGCAACAGTTCCCTCCGGTGCCGAATCGTCCCCCAGCAGAATGACCGGCGGGGCTTCTCGGTCTCCCTCTGCCGCCCTGAGCGTAATCACCGTAGCCGACCGCGTCTCAATTCCTACGCCATGCTTAGCCAGGGGCAAATCGGCGGACGAAGAGGGCTGCATTGTCGATGTGACCATGAAGAAAATCAGCAGCAAGAACGTCACGTCGATCATCGGCGTGATGTCGAGATCGGCTTCCGACTGGCGGCGTTTCGTCCGCGTGCCAAAACCCGCGTCTGCACTGAGAATTCCACGTCGGGCCGCCATCTTCAGGCTCCTCGTGCGACGGAGGGTTCCAATTCGTCCAGGACCACGCCCAATTGCGCCTGGACCGAGTCCTGCAGTTTTCCGATTCGGACCTGAATTGCGGCGCCGGCCAAGACCAGCGGAATGGCGACCGTCAAGCCGGCTGCCGTTGTAAACAATGCGAAGCTGATCTCGCCCGCCAGCTGGCTCGGGTCCCCACCGCTCTGCTGCATGGCGGCGATTTTACCAAACGCGTTGATCATGCCGACCACTGTGCCCAGCAGTCCCAGCATGGGCGCGCTCTTAACGATCGTATTGATCCACGACATCCGGTATTCCAGATCAGCCAGAACGTCGTGTTCGAACTTTTCGGCCAGAATCCTTCGGAGTGTTTGCCCTGTCCGCTGCCGATTGGCTAACGCGACAAGTGCCAGCTGGCATGTCGCACGGGACCAGTAGCGAGGGGAATCGCACAACGCGGCGGCCGCCTCGAACTGACTGGATTGAAGCAGCTGTCTCAGCTCGTCGAGAAACTCTCCTGCGGATGACTGGCTGGGAAAGCGTTTCTGGGAGATGCGCCGTAGGAGCAGGACAACCAGAAACGCACCGTACAACGCGACCAATGCCAGGGAGATGTAAATGCCATATCCCAGGACATTCAGGATCGGAGTGATCGAAAATTCCATAATTCGCAACAACTCGACGAGAAAGAACGATTGGAAGACCCCTCGATTGACAGTTGAAGCCAGGCGGCCCACGAGACGTGTAAGACATGACGCGATCGCGTTTTGTGAATGCCGCCCGCTTGCCAAGGTGCTGACATTCTCGCAGCCGACTCGCCGAATGGCAATCCCCCGAAACCGGCCTTCCAGGCCGAGTCCTGACGTCAGCGGAAATACGTTTGACGTGTGACGACAAAGCGAAATGCCCGACCGGCGCCTTCGGTACGGAAGTACGTGCGGCGGACCTCTTCGGGCGCCTTGCCGCGGTATTCCCGCTCAAGCTGCGCCAGAATCGCCTCCGTCTTAGACGGATAGAAATGCAAGATGACACCCATCCCGACGTCGACACCGGCCTTGCGGAAGAGTTCCACGTCACCCCGCTTTCGACTCCCACCGCGCCATGTCATGTACAATCGCTGCTCGTCACCACCTGATGTGACGCGTCGAACAGCCGGCTGAGGCTGAGCGAGATTCGAAATGTAAATCAACTCGCCCGAGGGAACCAGGAGACCGAGCTCAATCCCGAAGTAGTCTAACTGCTGGGCGTAAACGTCGAGCGAACCAGAATCGGCAAACGCGATGAACCATCGCTGTTCGCGCGGGAGGCCTGCTTCTCCGGCCCCCATCCCCAGCGCCCGCCGACCGGTGCCCGTTGCAGACCCCGGCTTGCCTGTCGTCTCTGCTCCGGTCTGAAACTGCTGCTCGGCGAGTTCTGTCGCCGTGTCCGACAGCTCCATGACGGTATCGAGCATCTCCCGAATTTCGGTTTGTTCCTGCGGAGTCTCTACCGGAGAGGGATCGGCTGACACCTCTTCCGGCGAGTCGACACGCAACGTCTCGTCTACGGCACCATCTTCCACACCGCCAACCAACTCCACCAACTCTACCGGAACGTACTGCTCGGGGCGGGCAAGTTGGTTGGTGAACCAAAAGACAACCAGCCAGGCGACGGCCAGACAGACAGCCATCACGAGCGCAATTAGAAACGACGTCACCAGATCAAACCGCGTGACGGTCATCACCGGCGGGCGTGTCCCCTTGAGTTGTCCGTCACCGCTGACCATCTTGCTGATTTCACGCCCCCAACACCTTGACGAACACCGTTCTACGAACGAGACCCCGTCCGCGACAGATCAACATCTCGCTACGGTTTCTCGTTCAAGTCGCACGCGCAGACCATCTCGCCGCAGCCCGGACACCCCTGGCCGTATTTTGTGTGCACTGCCTGCTGGAGATCGACCCCGGCGACGTTGGCGATCGTCGCCAGCCAGGCCAGCACGTCCGCGAACTCGGCAGCCAGTTCTTCCGGCGAACCTTCCCGCAATGCGGGGGCCAACTCGCCGATTTCCTCCATCAGCCACATGAACGTTCCATCCACACCGCGGGCTTCATCCTTGCTCGAATACATCACCCGAATCAGCGATTGTAGTTCGGCCAATGTCAGCGAATTCGACACACCCGCGGAAGACTCTGTCTCCGATAATTCTGTCACGTTTCTCTCACTCTCTCTGGGTTAGCCACTTCATGGGCAGACGGGACAACGGTCACACGGGTAGGACAGTGAACCAGCCTGGCCCAGGACAATTCGTTCGCAACATTCCGGAACGGATGTGATGCCGCGGAGTCGATTCTATCCGGCCAGCACGCGAGGATCTATTGGTTCGCCGGGGCCAGTTCGAGGACCAGTTCTTCCAGCCAACCTCGAAACTGCTGTTCGACTTGCGGCTGCGTCATGTTGCAGACGGCCGTCAACGTATCGGAAGTCGACTTCCCCCGTGTGTAGCCCGCAATCATCTGTCGCAGCGCATCGTCGCCAAATTCTTCGACCAGGAAGCGGGAAAATAGACCACTGATAGAATAAGCGTACGACCAGTCATCCGAACTCTGCGGACGCATCAGATCAGCCGAGAGTCGGTCAAAACTTGGAATCTCGCCACGGGGCACTCGTTCCTTCAGAAGTCGCGCCCAATCCTGCTGCCATTCGCCTCCCTCGAAATAGACGGCGATCCCCTCCGCAAACCATCGGGGCAACTGGAAGTCTGATTGCTGGAGCGTGATAACATGAACCAACTCGTGCCGCGTCACCCGCCGCCAGTCATACTCCGTCGGGCTGTCGGACGGTGCCGTCAACGCGATGATGTGCCCGGTCGAGGCCCCGATCGTCTGGATCCAGGGCTGTCCGGTCATCCGGGCACTGAACCACTGATGGGCATCGATTCCACCGTTGGCGGAGTATATCTCGACCTGCGTCATGTCGGGCGGACTGAAGCCGAGCTCGTGTGTCAGTTCTGAATAGCACTGCTCCAAGTGGCCGGACAGGTCCTCGATCAGATCGCTGGTCGCAGACGATTCGTCGAAACGAATCAGGAAGTGGTCGCTGCGGTGTGTGCCGTACTTCTCCAAGACAGACAGGACCCGGCGGAGATTGCTGACTCGGACATGAAATGGATCGGCCTTGAACGCCGCATCCAATCGTTGTCGGGCCGCTCCCAGGTCGCCCCGCTGAAAGGCCAACACACCCAACTCGACATTGGCCCGCGCAATTTGCGGCATCAGTTCGCTCGCCCGTCCCAGGACAACTTCGGCCGATTCACTCCGCAATATCTCCGACAGGCGAACTCCCAAATCGGTCAGAAACGCACCTGGTTTCGAATTTTGGGCGAAGACATCCGTGAGAATCGTCTCAAATGCGCGATCCGCCGCGGGTGCCTCACCATCGGTGGTTCGCGGTTCGGTCGTCGCAGCCCGATCAAGGAGGATCGTCATTTCGCCCGCGGTCGGCACTCCGTCCCGGACCAAAGCCGCCATCGCCAGCAGTGCATTGGCCCGGGCATCATGTGGGTTGACTGCCAACGCCTTCCCCGCCCAACGCGCGGCAGCGACATAGTCGCCTGTTTGAAGCTCAATGCCACCCCGTAAGATGCACGCACCCGGAAGGGTTGGATTCACATCCAACGCTCGGACAGCCCAGTCGCGTGCTTCTTCGTACTTCGAATCGTCCCAAGCGGCCTCGCCCAGGATCGTCATCGTCTCCGCCGACCGCGGATTGATAACCAAAGCGCGACGCAACTCGGGAACTCCTTGGGCCCGGTTATACTTCTCGACTAGGAGCGCACCGGCCAGTTGATGGGCCCACCACGCAGACTTGTCGATCTCCAGGACATCCGGGCACAGCTGATTGACAACGAAGTCAAGGATTTGCGCGGACGCGTGCCACCGAGCGTATTCGGCGGCGCCCAGGGCGACCGGCCGCAATACCTCTGGCTCGGTCGGCTGTTGTGAG
>CALJUK010000055.1 GCA_937975745.1 uncultured Planctomycetaceae bacterium
GGGACTGATTTGAACGGCAGGGGCCTGATCACCGTCGGAGGAAAAGAGGCCGATGATGAGCGTTCCCGCTTCCGAGGCAGAGAGGGAACCAAGCGGGATGACCGCGACCGATTCCCCCCCCATTCGGCCGTCCAACTGCTGGATATGCTGAGCGATGTCGCGGTGTTGTTCTGCCGTCGCCCAAACGTGCAGTCGGCGCGCCCGGCCGTCTTCGTTGACGACCATTCCTGGGTGCAACACACCCAACGTCTTGGAGACTTCGATCGGATCGGCTGAGGTCAACGAGTAGACCTGCAGGTAGGGTGCATCATTACGAGCGGTCTGGCTACTGCCTGCTTCACCCGTGGCAGGTTGATCGAGCCCTTCGATGACGCTGGAGACAAGCTTCATTTCGGCCGCGGTCGCCGTGACGAGAAGAGTATTGGTTCGCAAGTCGGTCGCGATCGTGAGCGTGCTTTGGTAGGTGCTACCGTTGGAAGTGTTGCCTCCGCTGGTGCTGGAAGACCCCCGTGACTCGGATCCTTCGCGGTCGCCACCCCCGCCAAACATCTGCCGGGGATCAAAGCCCCCTCGACTCGAGAAAAAACGCATCGAACGCGAGCTGCGCGAATTATCTCCGCCGGCGGCTGCAGAGACGTTCTCGACACCGGTTTTCAGATTGAAGAGCTGTCGAATGAGCGGCGCGGCGTCATTGACCGAAACGTGCTCCAGTCGGAAGGCCTGAAATGTTCGTTCGGCCGCCTCGGGTTGCGGTGGTGGTTCGAGAAGTTTCTGCACACGACGAAGATTTCCGGCGATGTCTGTCAGAACGAGTGAGTTGGCCGATGCCAGTGGCGTTACTTTTCCTTGTGGTCCCAGCAACTGGCGGGTTTCTTCGAGTGCTTTCGTTACGTCGCGGTCCCCCAGGGGAAGCACGACGGTTAGCATTTCGGTGTCGGCCCGCTCAGAGAGCTGCTCGGGCGTGACTGTCTCGACCAGGTTGGGCGGAACACCCTTGCTGGCGTCGACAACGGTCAGAAAACGATCGTGGCGAATCAGCAGAAAGCCTTCCTGCAGCAGGTAACGGTTCATGACATCGAGTGCTTGCGACGGTGTGTACTGCTGCGGGTCGTAGTAGGTGAACTCGCCGGGTGGTACGGCCCGCAGGTGCAATGTCAGACCGGAGGCCGATGCGAATAGCTTCAGAACCTCGGTCCAGGGAGCGCGGTGAAAGTTGAAGGACAACACATGGGCTGCCGCTTCCTGAGGTTCGGAGACACTCTGGTCCGCTGTCCGATGGTCCGAATTGTCGCCGGCTGATTTCGTCGTCGCATCGGAGTTGGACTTCACGCCAAACGAAGCCACCATACTTCCCGTTGGAACGCTGACTGCGGGGGGCGGACTGCTTGCGGCCGGCGTGGAAGGACTCGCAGATGTTGTCGTGGCAGATGCCGCGGGGCTGGCATTTGAAGACGATGCTGCCGGCTGTTGCGACTCGGTCCGGTTTGCCGTCACACGGCTTTCGACGACGGATCGCTGTTCGGGCGCGAGCGTTTCCAGCAGTGCCGCCTCAGCTGCCTGCAGGATTGGTGCGATCCGCTCGCGTTCCTCTTTCTTTAGCGAGGCGCGCAGGCGCAACTTTTCGCCGAGGGAGCCAGCGGAGTCGATTTTCTGCTTCAATTCGGTTTCAACGGCCGCGGTCTGGGCGCGATACGCGTCGATCGCTTTGCGAATCTTGGTGACCTGACCGTTGTTGAGATTCAGCTCGGTGGCGATGGTTTCGCTGTCAAGAACGTCGACGACGGTCCACTCGGCAGTTTCGGACTGGTCGTCTCCCTCCGGAAGCTGTGCCACGGCGAATGACGCCCACACCGTGAGCGATGCAATCGCCAGAACATGTCGGACGAGAGAAGTCAAACTTGCATCATTCGCGTGGTTCGTCATGTCCACCACATCATATTCTTGTTTGAACTGGGCTGACGGTATCTTTTCACGGCACGTCGAATCTTCCAGTGTTCGCCGCAGGGGCGATCAGCTGACTATTCTAGATGTCGCATTGAAGCAGGCTCAATTGCGGGTTCAGTTCGGGTTCAGCTGACATCTCAAGTTGCTGCTTGTCGTGTGGATTGAATGGTCGTGTGGCATTTCCGCAACAATACGTTTGGGGCGGAATCGGCGCACACTGTGTGTCCCCCGTGGTTGATCGTGGCCAAACTCGTTCTCGTTCTGTAGAAACGCCGCAAGTCCGCCAGGTTGGGGCGGACTCACGTCGATTCTTGCTGGATGTTCGGAACGGAAATCAGACGGACTGGAGCAGGCCGGTCTTCCTGATTACCGCTTTGACCTTGTCCCCGTCCGCCACCGGAACCGCCAGGACCACCCTCGCCCCGGCGACCGCGGAAGACGCCGCGGAACAATTCCGCCTGATCCATCTCGAAGGTCTTGCCCTTCATTTCGTCCAGTTTCGACCGTTGTTCAGCAGTG
>CALJUK010000056.1 GCA_937975745.1 uncultured Planctomycetaceae bacterium
GCCTCGCAGCCGCGAGCGGGACGAATGACGGGAGAAGCTGGTCCGTCTGGCGCTCCTTCTGGACGAATGACGGACGGGCGGACCGGTCCGGCAGAATTTTCCCTGAAATCCGGACACAGGGTGGGGGTACGGATCGTTTGCGTCTGCCGACAGATTTGCTATGATTGCCCACTCGCCACAGTGACG
The DNA here is from genome assembly GCA_937975745.1 of uncultured Planctomycetaceae bacterium. Lineage (GTDB taxonomy): Bacteria > Planctomycetota > Planctomycetia > Planctomycetales > Planctomycetaceae > CALJUK01. The sequence goes on from CALJUK010000056.1 coordinate 187, forward strand.
CTGTGCGCGTTCCAACAAACAAATGGTTACTTCCCTGGCAGCCAGCCCGTTCGGCATGGCGTGGCACGATTGTGCGGAAGGTGAGGCGGACTATGAAGATGGAGAGGGTCAGTTAGTGGTTAAGCTCCGATTGCGCGACAACGAATCGATTCAGGACGCAGTGAAGAGATTCCGGAAACTGGTCGAACACGCCGGCATCAAAAAAGAAATGCGACGCCGGGAATACTACGAAAAGCCAAGTGACCAGAAGCGCCGCAACCGCCGCCGCGCAGAACGCCGCAATCGTTTGAACCGGCTGAACGCAGCCCGCTAGGCAGATTTGCCCCCGCCGCTGCTTTGCCCCCGGCATCGTGGCCCGTTGAAGGCGGGCCAGACCGAACCACGGGCCAGACCAAACCACGGGCCAGACCAAACAAAAAGGACGCCCCTTTGTTGGGGAGCGTCCTTTTTTTGTGACACGCTTCTACTTAGTGACTTCGAAGTGCCAGCCCGTCTCTTGGAGGAAACGTCGCCTTCAAGAACGAAATGGGGGCGCCTCGGCGCCTCGGCGGCTCGCCCCCGCTGGAGACGCAAGAAGAGATGAGATGAGGTCGGGCGAAGGTTACTCTTCTTCGTCGTCGTCTTCATCCTCCGCATCGACATCGATTTCCTCGTCATCTGCGTCTGTCGCGTCGTCATCGTCGTCCAACTCATCATCAATGACGACTTTCTTGGCGGACTTCTTCGCGGTGGTCGTGGGAACGGACGCACCGGTGCCGTCTGGCAGAGCCTCTTTGATCGGCTGAATGAAGTACATCCGCTTCGGGTTCTTGGCCTTCAATTGCTCGACCTTCTCCTCGGCCTGATCGAGCTGATCGTACGAGAAGCGACCTTCTTCCTTCATGCTTCCGCTGAAGACACCCCACAGCAACCGCATCCGGACGGCTTCCTTTTCTTTGGTCCGTTTGGTGCGGGTCGCCTTGCGTTTGGCGGGCGCCTTTTTCGACAGCCGCCGGGATCCATCGTCCCGAAAACATCCTCCGCGAGAGGATCGGCAGCCGGCTCGTCGACGCTGACCGGTGAGAGAATACCAAATGGAATGCAGGCTGACCACCGATCGCAGACGTGGATTCAGGCCAGATTTTGGGGGCTGAGCCAGCAATCGGACCACCACCCCATCTCCGCGAGCGGAGCCAATCGACTCGATCTCCACCCAAATTGTGCCGAAATAATCAGAATAGCTTATCCAATCGGACTAACCGAACCGATCTAAGTGAGTAAGTGGGAGTGGTCTGGCCACATCCTGCGTCGTTTTTCCGGGTTGAGTAGATTCAAAGGGAAGTTCCAACAGCGTTGGAAATCGAAATTCCACACGTTGTCTGTGTGGTCGCACCGGGACAGGGGATGGCAGACGTCGGACACGTTTTCCCCTGCTGGACAACTGGCTCGAAGGCTCGCAGACGAGAGCCTTCTGCACGTTGGACTCTCGGAGAAGGGAATCATAAGGAGAGCTCCAGATGCGCAGGTATCAGAAATGGGTTGTCACCCTGGGAATCGTGGCTGTCACGCCGGGTGTGACATGGGCCGGGCCATTCGATTCGCTGTTTACAGCGAAAAAGTCGACTCCCGCGGCAGCGGACGCCGAGTCGATCGCCCGGGCGCTCCGCAAGGCTCACCTGAACGGCTTCGACATCGAAATCGAGTTCAAAGACGGTTTGGCGACACTGAAAGGCAAGATTGCCGATGCGAACCAGAAGGCTGCGGCAACGGCCGCAGTGTCGTCGGTTCCCGGCGTCTCGACCGTCAATAACGAGTTGGAAGTCCTCGAGGGTCCCTCGCCGGCGTCGATCGAGCAGCAAGCCGCTGCCTCCTGCGACCCCAACCAGAATCAACGAGTGGCCCAGGAAATTGCGAACCGTTTGAGCGGCCGACAGTTCCGCGGTTACGACATCGAAATCCGCTATCAGGACGGGGTGGCCATCCTGGGGGGCACGGTCGGTTCTCCCAAGCAACGGGAAGCGGCTGAGAAAGTGGCACGCGGCGTCCAGGGCGTCCAGGAAGTGCAGAACTTTCTGACCGTCAATGGCGAACCGCAGGCTCCCTCTGGCGTCCAACAGGCCGGTGGATTCAACCCGGCCATGGCACCGCTGGCCCCTGTCGCGGCAATGGCTGGCCAAATGGGCCCCATCCAGCAGGTCCAGGGCCAAATGCCCATGCCGAACATCACACCACAACAGGCCGCCATGATGCAGCAGCAGCAAGCCATCATGATGCAGCAACAGGCAGCGATGATGCAGCCTCCCACGTACGGACATCCTGGCAGCGGAGCATCGCACCAAGTCTACAATCAGCCGAATCTGCCGGAACATGCCTGGCCTGCGATGGCCAGCTATCCCAACTCGGCTCAGATCAGCTACCCGACCGAGTACAGCCCGTCGGCCTGGCCTTACATTGGCCCGTTCTATCCGTATCCGCAGATTCCGCTCGGATGGCGGCAAGTCCAGATGGAGTGGGATGACGGATACTGGAGTCTGAACTTCCGCCCGCGGACGGAACGCTGGTGGTGGTTCTTGAACAGCAAGAACTGGTAAGACAAACCTGGCCGCAACCCCGTTTTCGGACCTCCGGTTGCCTGTCTGCCAGCGACCGGGACGGGGTTAACCAAGACCGAGCCTCCCTGGGACTGCCGTCCCGGGGGTGCTCGGTTTTACTCATTGTAGAGGCCCAAAACGCCCCCAGGGACGAAAGACACGCCGCAAATGGTCACACAGCAACAGGCCAGAAAATCCGTAAAATCGGAATATTTTCACAAGTCGCGAGTCTTCTCGGTTCGATAGTTATGACTAGACCAAAGCATCATGGCGATGGTCGGTGTCGGACTTACACGAATCGAACCTGCCCAATCAAGGCAGAAAGACCGAACACCAAAGATGGCGGAAGACAGTCCACAGGTAGTTGCAACCGCAGCCACCATCTCCACATTCGGCTTCGACATACGTTCGACAGGACGTCGAGTTCACCGGGAGAGTTTCAGGGATGAACAGGCTTTTTGACCAGGTCAAGCGGATCGTCTTCGGCGGCTGCGTTGCAATCGTACTGTGCTCGAACAGCGGTTGTGCGCTCGTCTGGGACTTTGCCGTCGTGACTTACGACTTCTGCCATTTCTTCGTGGCCACCCCCCCGATTCCGGTCCCTGCCTATTTCAGCCAGCAGATCGAGGACACGTACCACGAGGAAGAACGGTACGGCAAGGTCCCCATCCTGGACCCGGTTGAGGGGGACAACGCACCCATCTTCTGTGTCGATCCCCCCTCTCCGGACGAAGTGATGCGGACGCTCCCAGACGAAACTGCTGGCGGGTTCGCCTTCTTTGCCGAAACAAGCCGCAACAATGTCCGCATCGTCGTCGAACCGATCGTCGACCGCCTGGACGAATGCCGCTTCTTCCCGATGGCCGGACCAGCCCGACTGCACCACTGCCACTACAAGTGCACGGTCTACTACGAGAAAGAGATTCGTTCGGACTGGCCCGTTCCGTTCTCGCACACAGATCAGGTCCAGGAAGTCGTCTACATTGACCACGACCACCTCATCCGCTGTGCCGGCGGGGAAACAAACCCATAAGCACGGTTCCGTCTCGGTCCGCCAGCGCATACCAACCGGTCACTCTCATCGAGTTGAACACATTCGATCGTGATGACCGGTTTCTTCTTGCGCGCTGCGTGAAGGGGCGACGGCGACTGCTGGCCTCTCCCGTCACCACCAGCCGACGGCGCCGCTTGCCTGCCTGGCATTCGCCCCAGTAAGATGCAGTATTCGTCGCATTCCTTTGCGATGAATCGAGCCTGGGTCCGGATGTGGAGTGCGCAATGTTGGTCAAGGACCGTTTCACGAGTGAAGCCCGAGCGGGCATTCGACTTCTGTCCGCGTTGTCCTGTGTCATGGTGCTGTCAGTGGTCAGCATCTGGCCCCCGGTCGAAGCAGCCGATGATCAGGCACTCGACGACTACAACCTTGCGGTCGGACTCTACAAACAGGAACGCTGGGAACTGGCCACCGATGCGTTCACCGGTTTCCTCAAGAAGCATCCAAAGCATGCCAAGGCCCAGTTTGCATCGCTGTACCTGGGGATGACGCAGGTCAATCTGAAGCAGTTTGAACCCGCGCGGAAAACACTGCGGGAATTCGCCAAACAGTATCCCAACAGCACCAATCTGTCGGACGCGCGATACCGCATCGCAGAGTGCAGCTATTTGCTGGGAGACCTCAAGGCAGCCAACAGTGAGTTCACAGAGTTCTTGCAGAAACACCCCGAGGACACACTCAACGAGTGGGCACTCCCCTATCTGGCAGACATCCAACTGCAGTTGGGCGATGCTCAATCTGCTCTGAAGACTTACCAGCAGGCCGAGAAAAAGTATCCCGATGGAGCTCTTCAAGCGGATGTCGCTTTTGGCCTGGCCCGTGCCTACGACATGGTCGGCAAGAAAGATGAAGCCTACAAACGCTACAAGGATGTGGCGGCCGATGAAACCGATCTGTGGGCACCGAAGGCCCAACACCTGCTGGCGACGCTCGACTTTCAGGCCGGCCGCTACGCGGATGCGGCGGCTGGCTATCTCGACCTCATCAAGCGATTCCCGGAAAGTCTCTCCGCTGCATCGGCTCGGCTGAATGCGGGTTTCGCGTACTTCCAGGCGGGCGATTTCCGTTCGGCGATCGAGCAATTCGATCAAGCGGCCCGCGAACCGGACCAGCAGGTGACGGCCAGTTATTGGAAGGGCGTCAGTTACCGCCAGTTAAACGAATACAAGGCCGCGGCCGAAGTCCTCCAGAACGCCTTCAATGCCAACCCCCAAAGCGAGTTGGCCGATCAAATTCTCTATCAATGGGCCGACTGCGAACTTCGGCAGGGGGACAACAAGGCAGCCCTCCAACATTTTCTGCAACTCACCGACGGTTGGCCCAAATCGGAACTGGCTGATGACAGCCTGCACTTTGCGGCCGAGTCGGCCCTGTCGTTGGGGCAGCTTGACCTCGCGCGGAAGTTGATCGAGCGATTCGCCAAACAGTTCCCCGACAGCGGACTGCGGCTGCATGCCGATCTGCTGGAAGGCCGTTTGCTCGCCAACAGCGGAAAACCGGCCGACTTGACCCAGGCCATCGCGATCTTCCGCAAAGTGCTCCAGCAGACAACTCTCGACGAGACGCGTGAACTCACCCGATTCCATCTGGCGCGGGCCCTGGCCCAAAGCGGCGCCAATCAGGAGGCGCTCGATGTCGCTCGGCCACTTGTCGAGCAGGTTCGCAAGGAGGGGAAAGACTCCCCTCTGATCGACACGCTGATCCTGGTTGCAACGACCGAGTTGGCCCTGAAGAACTACGATGCCGCCAGCCAGGCCGCAACCGATTACC
>CALJUK010000057.1 GCA_937975745.1 uncultured Planctomycetaceae bacterium
TCCTGGGGCCCGCGATTGGTGACAGGGACATAGATCGATGAAACCAAGGCTGGGCGAAACGCCACTGCGGCTGATTGACATCGGCCAGGAGATTGCGGTGCTCTCTGAGGAAGCGACGGAGCTGCTGCAGCTGACGTTTCACCGGCCGACTAGAACAGCGGTCCACGCCGCGAGGGCGCTGATGATGGAGGCAACGGAGGAAATGACTGCGATTACCCAGAGCCTCTGCTCGCGAAGATGCCGTTCGGCCTCAATAACCCGTCGCTGGAGCACGTTTTCTGGTGCCGGGAAAGTCTGTGGAGGTAGGCCTATTTCGTGCTTCAGGTCAACACCCAATTTGTTTGCTCGGTCGCGAAGCTCATCTCCAGTAGGCAGTTTCATGTTCCATCCTCAGCTGAGTCACCTTTCGGTGCATTTTGGCCCTGGTGCACCGTGTCAAAAAACGGTTGGTGACACAGATTGGATCACACGAATTTCAGATTCGCCAGGACTCGCGGCCTTCGAACTCGCCAACTGACACCAGGACGGTAGCTCCTGTGTCCTCACGGACAGAATTGTATACGCGGCATCAACCAGACAGGAGACACTGCCGAGGCGAACGACTTTCGGTGTTTGATCTCGTCCTATCGACAGCGGTACACTGTCGGGCGAGCCGCAAACTCGCGGCCGCGACAATTTGAAATGACGCGCGAGCGTCAAGTTTCTGCTTCTCGACAAACTGCGACCTGAAGCCGCAAGGCTTCTGAACCAACGAAGCAGCGCTTGGACCGCGCTCCCGTATGGGAGCGTCGGCCGGGTGCTGTTCGTTGGTGCCCTGTCGCAGGGGTGTCGGGAGCGGCCTTGGTTCGGCGCTCTCTGTTTTTTTGCGCTGAATCAGGCGCCCTCGCCAGGGCACCACGTGCAGCCGGTGACGCCATGACCGAAGGGTACGCGATCGGCTTTCTGATGGGCGCTGCGGCCATCTGTTGCGGGTGGGCGGCAGGAACGTATCTGACCCGTCACCTCAAGAAACCTTGTCCATTCTGCCGCATGCTGAACGTAGAGGACGCGACAGTATGCCGGTCGTGCGGCCGGGATCTTCCGAACAACGATGGCCAGCAATCGAAGCGGATGATCGATCGAGGTCCGATGAGAATGAACCGACGACGGGCAGGCCCGCGTCGGGGACGTCCAAGTAGGTAGAACATCGACGACACCTGAACACACCGGAGGATACCCATGCGACTCACACTCTTACTGATCTGTGCAGTCATACTATTTCCGGGCTGCACTCAGTCGACCGATCCTGATTCAGTCGAACCATCGATCTCCGTCGCTGAGCATGAACGGGCTCTGTCTGAGGCGATATCGAAGCAGGAAGCGGCGGAAGCCAAAGTGGTCGAGATTGAAGCGTCCCTGGCTGAGGCAGACGAGAGAATCGAGTCACTGCTGGCACAAACTGTGGAGCAGGATCAACGGTTCGAGAACCTGATGGCACAGGTCGAGAATCTGAAGCAAGCGACAGCCGACAGGGATGCTGCTCAGGCGCGAGTTGATGAGGAGCGAGAGAGACGCAGGAAGCTGGAAGAAATCGGACGGTTGGATGAGGAAGAATTCGCTGAATTCGAATCACTGATTGAGCATAAGGAATCCGGTAAAGAACTGAATCGGAATGAACTGAGGCGACTAGAAGAACTGGCACCACTGACGACGAGGGACTACGTACGGCAGGAGTATGCCGAGCGGGGAGAGTCGCTCCTGAAGTCGATCTTCGGAGACGAAGGCGACCAGCCCGAGGAATAAGGAATTCACTGGTCAGAATCTACAGTCCTCACGGGCCCCGTCGATTTGCTGGCGACGCCGCGCCGATCGATTTTTCAGCTTCTGTTGTCATCTTCGCCAGTATTGACTGAGCACAAGACGTTATGTAACCGGCCGAACACGCCGGTGTGCAAGACCGGGAACGGCGGTTCAAGTTCGCTGACTTGCATTCGCGGCGGTAGGATGGGCGCTGGGGCCCTGGCGCAGCCGGATCATCTGTGATCGCTTCGTTGTCCGACAGGGCTGACTTCGTTAATTACCCACTCCACCATGCGAGAAAGTCGTGACCGTGAACAGCACAGGCAAAACAATCCTGATTGTTTTCGGATGCATCCTCTCGGCCCTCGTGCTCGGTGGAGTTGCGTGCGTGGTAATGACAGTTTTCTGGAGGACGCCAGTGCAGTCGACCACACCTTTGTCTGCAGACGCGCCCCCACCGGTCATCAAGAATGAGTCACAGCTGGCAGCAGAGTTGCCTCCAGATCAGCGGGCGCTCGCATACCCTGACCCTGATCTTGACCCGGCTCTTCGACGGGAGATAACGCGGGCATGCTGGGATGCAGAGGGTGCGGCGATGGAGAGCCCTGGTTATCTGTCACTTCAAGAGCAGCTTGACGCTATGGACCTAACAGGTGTGGAAATCGGCGACCAGAAGTGGGAAGCAATGCAGGAACTCATGACTGCACAGGAGGCAATTGTAAACTTGTACGTAGAACGTGTTGGTGAGAAGTACGGTCTCAGTCTTGACGAGACGCAGTACATCTACAGTCAGGGCATCCTCGCGGGAGATCGAAAAGACGATTAGCTCAGGTTCAATCGCGCTCTTTCGGATGCGGGAGAGTCAGTGATCGTTGGAATACTCGGGCGCATTCTGCAGATACCACTGGCAGAGCCACTCGAAGTCGCCGCCGAATTCCGTGCCTTCAGCGTCGCGGCGGATTTTCGCTTCGATGAATTCGAATGTGCCCGGTTCGGCTACCCGCTGGGTCATTGTCTGTTGTGCCCGATTTGACCGCTTCCTCGAACTTCGAGGAATTCAATCTACGCGGATCATCGGCGGGAGTCACGCCGCTAGACTATCGACAAGCAGTCTACGGTCCTGCGTGGCATTCGCGGACGGGTTCGACTCGGCCCCCTGCGTCCTACACGGCGACGGCGGAGGCTGGACGATCTGGATTCCATCGGAGGTCAACGGAGAATCAGCACGCCGGGGGGTTTGAGACTAACTGCCTTCTCGTGAGGCCAAGCATACTGGCCATCGATCGCTGGTGATTGGATAGAAGCCATTACGCAACAATCAGTTTTGATCGTGTCTACCGGCATGCCGGTAATCAGCAGGCCGTGCTCCATTGCGTTCTCTCGAATCCAGACGTAATACTGGAGCCATGCGCCAAATCGCTGCCAGAAAGACCGTCATCGAAGTGAGGATCCCCGCGAAGCTTGGCTTCTATTCGCGCATGGATATGGCAGCGCAGGACTTGATGAACGACGATTTTTCGGATTGGCTCCGCGGGCCCAACGCAGTTGAAGTCCAAGATCGGACAAAACACCGACGTGCTCGACTGGACTTCAATCGTGTGTTCTTTGAATCCGAGGTAGAATCCCGTGAGGGGAGTGAAGCCCATCTCGGATTGAAGATGTTGAAGAAGGCACTCAAGAAGCTCGAGGTGAACGAGTGCATTCGGATTGGTCTTCGTCAATGGTTCGCGATCGAGTATCCAGGCCTCAACGTCGGCGAATTGACTCGCAAGATAACACGCCAGTTTTCTCCGCCATCCGATCTGGAGACGATTGTCGGAGAGGGTTTTGCATTTGATGACGTTGCGTACAACTTTGAGTTTGAACACATAAACAACCGGGACCACTGTCGGCTGATCATTGGGGCCATGGATCAAACAGAATGGGCAAATCACGTTCCGTACGAATCGGCAAAACCAAATGCACCCACACACCTCGGGAAGAATGCCGTTGCGGAGATCGTCGACACGCTTCCTAAAACATTCATGTTTGTCGATCTTGACTTTGGCCGCCGTATCCGCGACCAGAAGAAGAACAAACCGTTGGCAGCTGACGACTCGTTTAATCATGGAGCGGAGTTTGTGCAAAGGAGCAAAGAGATTATTCGCAGGTTAATGCAGCACACGAAGGATGGACGCACAAAATGATTAGACCAGCATTGATCAATCAGGGTCGACAATCTCCGACATTCGGTTATGCGTATGTGGGTGTGCGCAACTCGCAGCTGGAGGATATGACATACGGGAATGCACCTGAGTACTCAGAAGACGACGACAGCAGCCAGATTCAAGATGCAGCAGATGCGCTCCCTTCGAAACTCCAAACGCTACCCCCGGACGAACCCCTGAAGACACGCTTGGGCGAAGGTCTCGACTCAAACAGTTCATCAGCAGACCAGGACGAAGCTGACAATAAACTGCGAGTTCTCGAAGTGTTCGCCGGTTATGTGAACGAGTTTCGCGGGCCGATTGCGTTTGTGACCTTGCGGAGGGGTGACGGGGAGGAGTGCGTTGGAGAGTATACGTCACAGGAGTTGATCGACCGCGGAATTCGGGAGCACCGCAAGTTCCATTGCATCACCACGGTCTCCTCATCCATCGTCAGGATCAATTTTCAGCCAATTGCTGATCGAGAGTTGACCTCCGACGACGAGGCGGAGATCGATCGAAAGGTCGAGGAGTCGCTGCGAGATCTCGACATTGAT
>CALJUK010000058.1 GCA_937975745.1 uncultured Planctomycetaceae bacterium
CCGCGCGGCTGTCTCAGCCAGTTTGAGAGCTGCAGCGGCATTTCCAGCCTGTTCCTCCTCACCAGCGCGCCGCAACATATGCCCGACACGTACTCTGCCGAAATCGGTGGCTCGGGGTGAACCAGCCGACTGCGTCGGTTCTGCTGTGTTGTCCGATCCCTGGTTGGCCACGATGGACTCTGGCGCACGCATCTCGCGGCCGCCTGCTTGTTGTTCGAGCCGGGCGATGACCTGTTGGGGAGATTCTTCCGTCAAATCCCAACCAACGGGGAACGTCGCAGCACGCCGTGCCACCGAGAGTGCTCCGTCGGCATCACCGTTTGCCGCCGGTTGCGGGGCCTCGTCCAGCATACGGCTGGCAACCTGCTTGTAGCTCGATCCCGTTCCGGAGGCAGCCTGAGGAAGCGGACGGGGGCTGGTTTGACTCGCCAGGGGCTTAGTCGCACCCGCCTTCAACTCTTGAGAGCGCTGCAGGAACTTCTCCAGTTCCATCTGCGCCAAATTCGGCTGTTCGCCGCCTGCCGCGGATTTCCGCGGTAGCTGACCCGCCGGAGTCGGGTTGGTTGATTGCAATTGAGTGACCAGATTCGCCGGATCGGCCTGTGGGTCGCCAAAGGTTAAACCGAGCCGGTCGGCCATCTGCTGTGCGGTTTGTGCCAGGCGGAGCGCTTCGGCCTGATCGCCACGCCTCTTGGCAACAAAGGCCCGATTCATCATGTCGTCGATGCGAGTCCGGATGGCATCCGCGCTCGGCCCCACATTCGTAGGCTGGTCGCGTTCCGGAGTCGCTTGCATGGCCACATTGGCCGCAGCGGGGGGTGTTGCGAGACGATTGATGTCAGCCAGAACCAGTTCGGGACGATCGTCGAACAAGCCGTAAGTTACCTTCAGCTTGGCAGCCTCTTCGGCCTTCTGCCGGGCGATTTCATGCTGTCCATCCTTCAGCGCCATGCGTGCCTCGCGGAGCATGGAATAGGCCTTCTCCCGACTGTCGCCGGGACCTGGCGAATCAACTGAGGCTGTCGGCAGATTGGCCGGGCCAACAGCAGGCTGACTCTCGATTTGCGCCAGTAACTGCTGAATCGGCTCTTCGTTCAACTGATTCTTACGGGCCAGGGCAGCAGCTTCGTCGGCTTTGGTTCGAGCGGCCGCGATGCGACCTTCTTGCAAGTCGACCCGAGCTTGGCGAACAATCTGGTCCAGTTGCATTTCAGCCGGACTGGGTGCGGCAGCTGGCATCTTCTGCGCGACGTTCTGGGGAGAGCGCCGTTGAATGTCCTGCAAAACCAGCGCCGGACGGTCATCAAACAGTCCGTAGGTCACATTCATCTGCTGTGCGCGGAGCGCCTTCTCGCGAGCCGCTTCAAGGTTGCCCGCTTCCAGGTCTGCTCGCGCACTGGCCAGCAATTGCTGCGCACTTTGATTCGAAGCGGGCTCGGCCGCCACGTTCGACTCGCTCGGGATTTCGGGCGCGGCCGGAGGCTGCAGCGGGGATGGCTGCGACATCTCGACCGGGGTTTCTGCCTGCGGCTGATTTCGTACGAATGTCGCAGTTCCGGTTTGTCGTTCGATTTCGGCCAGGATGTGCGTTGGTCGGAGGTCGAACAAACCGTAGACGACTTCCAGCTGGCTTGCTTCAAGTGCTTTCCCACGGGCTTGTTCAAAACGGCCAGCGGCAATGTCCTCACGAGCACTTTCGAGCAGATACTTCGCTTGGCCTTCTGGTGTACTCGGAACAACTTGTGGGCGAGCGGCAGGCGCAGCCGGCGGAGCAGTGTTTTCGCTCGCTGCGACAAATTCGCCCGGCGTGCGGAATGGATTGGTGTTGCTGGACGGCTGCGCCGCCAGCCTCATGGTGTCGGGTTCGCCCTCGGCTGTCTTGCTCGGTCCATTCGCCTGCAGGACACCTTCTGCTGCGGCAGGATTCGACCGCTCTGCCCGGGCAATCTCCGCCAGGAGGTGTTGTGGGCGAACTTCGAAGACACCGTATGCGACATCCAGTTCGGCCGCTCGTAGTGCACGACGACGGGCGCTGGCGTAGTCGCGACGCTTCATGTCCTGCTGTGCATCGTGCAGAAGCTGGCGAGCCAGAGCCCGACGTTCCTCGTCCGTCTTGGGGATCGGCTTCAGTAGACTGTCAACAGCCGTGGGCGCATCGTTCGGCAGAGCGATCTCTTGAGGAGACTGCGATTGGCCGCGGAAGACCGGTTCACCACTGCTGACTCCAGGAGCGGCAGGCTGGTCGGCCAGTCGCCGAGCAGCATTGGCATGTCGCACAAGCTCCTCGAATTCTCCGGCGGTTAAATCACCCGGGGAGGCAACAGCCCGTTCGAAGGCTGCGGCGGCGTCTGCATATTTGCCTCGCGACAACAGCTGCTTGCCTACTTCGAAGAACTGTCTGGCAGAGACCTGGCCCGCCCCAGGGGAAGCTGTGACGTCAGTCCCAGCGGCCACCGTCTGCTGGTTGCCGCCGAACTGGACTTGCCACAGGGCGGCGGCCGCAAGGGTCACTGCAATGAGTGCGCCGAATGCTTTGGCCAAGGCCGTTCCCTCCATCAGGCCGAGAAATCGTCCATGCTCTCTGTTTGAACTCGGAGAGGTCATCTCTTCTTACTCGCTGTTTGTGTCAGAGAGTGAATGCGGGGTATTCCCAGAGGCCGGATGCGACATCCTGTCGCGACCTGAAGGCCTGGTGATTCGCTGCGGGTCGCAAGCGAAACTCAGACCACGTTGAAACATTGAAACAGTCAAACTGTGGGTAGGATTGCGATATTGCAGTGAGGGGAGGCGGATTGATACCGCATCTGTCAAAAAGTGGTCAATACCTCTCTTGAGGAATTTCATATCCATTTTCTTTAACCGAACCGAGTTTCACCCAAGTTCAGCAAGTCTTGCCGAAACACGACTGCCGGACCTGACTGTCCGACAAACGTGTGACCGGCGGATGTGGTTCAAATCAATGCCTTTCGCAATTCGACATCGTATTCTTCCCCAAAAATCGTTTCGATCGTGGCTGTCTTCAGCAGTTCGCGAAAGACCTCCTTTGCGGCGTGTTGTCTCCGCTCACGCCCCATCAATTCCTCAATTTGAGATTGCACCTGTTCAAACGGCGTATGGCCAGCCTCGTCGCGCTCGACAACTCGCACCAGCTGGAATGCGCCGTTTGTTTCTAGAACCTGGCTGATCGTGCCCACCGGCAGCGTAAACAGTGCGTCTTCGATTCGCTCGTCCGCCAAACTTCCCTTGTTCGTCCAATCCCAACGCCCCCCCTTGCTGGCCGTTGGTCCTTTCGAGTACTCACGAGCGATGTCCGAGAATGTCGTGCCGGACTTCAACGCCTGCACGATCTCGTCAATGGTTGCCCGCGCTCCATCGCGTCCGCCATATGCGGCATACGGAATGTAGATTTGCTCCCACAGAACCTGCGCTGGCCGAGCATATTCGCTGAGATGCTCTTCGTAGTAGGCCAGCATTTCCGGTCGAGTGACCTCTGGCGGTTTCTTGGCCTTCATCCCCAGATATTCCATCGCCATCCGCTGGTGCTGGAAAGCTTCCTGCATGTGGGCCAGCGACGCGCCGTTTTCAGCCAGAACGCGTTCGACCTCCAACCGAGTTGTCACCTTGAGCTGATCTTTTAACCGGTCAATCTCTTTTTCAAACTCCTTCGCCAGATGGCCCTCGACCGTCTTGATCTGCTCTGGCGTGAAGGCGGATTTCAGTGCTGTGACCAGCAGTTTTCTCTCCAAAATACCCCTGAGGTCGCGGCGCAGAAGCATCATGCGGAGCTTCGTAAAGTCCTCAGGAGAAAGCTGCGAACGGGCCTGGTCCAACTGGGCTTTGTATCGGTGAAGAACGTCTGAGGCGAAAATCGGGCGTCCATCGACAGTCGCCACGACTCGGCTGCCGAACAGATCCACGTTCGGGTCGTTCGACAAGCTCTCGGTTGCATCGGCCAGAATCACCTGAGACGCACCACCCGCGTCGGCCGAAACGGCATTCACCGGTAGCACATTGTGGTCGCGCGTCTCGAACGTATCAGCATGCGGTTCCCCGACCGGGTCAACAGACGGGATGTCGCCCACCCCGCCCAGTTGGACGTCGGCAGATGCGGCAGCGGTCATATGTTCCGCGTTGTTGCCGACTCTCCGTTGGCGGTCGATCATTCGCGGTGGCGGCGGCCCCATAACGGGGTTGTCAACGCGGGCCGACTTGGTCGACTCGCATCCTACGCTCGCGCAAGCGAAGAGAACTGCCAACAGGATTAGCCGGAAAGGATGCATGAAAAACACGGGATCCTGGCTGGATTTAACTTTGCGGCCGCCGCGTTGTTTGCTAGCGGAATCTGCAGTACGTCGATGCGAAAGTTAGGTTGGACGCGACCTTGTCTTCCACTGGCCGAATTGTCTTGAGCACAGAGATGTTTGGACGTGCACGAATGCGGTAGCGACTGCGACGTGCGGCAGTTGAAGCGACAACCGCGCACACGACCGCGGGGGGAACCCCGCTCGGAGAAGCGGCGGAGTATAGGAGTGAGGCTGCGAAAGGGTCAATGTGAATTTGACCCTGGGCTACGGTAGCGGACGGAGTCGCTCACAATCAGTCCAAGGCCTGCAGTTCCGGCGACTCTCACTCCGCAGCAAACACCGCGCCGGAGAGCCCTTCACCGGGTGCAGTCGAGACGAGTCCCACATCTGACATCCGCGTTTTTCCGCAACTGACAATCTGGCGGAGAGAACGCATCGCAAGCCGCGGGAAAGTCAGTCGGCGCGATCGGGCCGCAGCATCGGTTCAAGTTCTTCGACGAAGTCGGTGGCGTCCTTGAATTCGCGGTAGACCGAAGCGAACCGGACGAAGGCAATCTGATCGATCTGCTTGAGCGATTCGATCACCTGCTCTCCGATGTAGACCGATGGAACTTCGCGATCGAAATTTTCGTAGATGTTGGCTTCCAGCGAGGCGATGACGGCTTCAAGTTGCTCTTCGCTAACCGGCCGCTTGTAGCAGGCTTTGTCCAGTCCGGAGCGAATTTTCTCGCGATCAAAAGGAACGCGGCTGCCATCCTTTTTGACGACTTTCAGTGGCGATTCTTCAATTTTTTCGTAGGTGGTGAACCGCCGCCCACAGTCCAGGCATTCGCGCCGCCGCCGAATCACGAACTTCTGGCTCAGCCGAGAGTCCACGACCTTTGTTTCAGCGTGCCGACAAAAGGGACACATCATTGGGCAGTCTTCCTCACGCGATACCGCATTGCAGTCGCCGTACGAATCCGTCCTACGACGTTGTCTGCACACGACTTGAGTGAAGTATAGATTACTCCGCAAGATCTCCCTTGACCAGCTGGATTTGACTTGTCCGATCGTTTTTCGTTGCCTGTTCCCACGCGAGTTCACCAGAAACAATCGCTCCCTTCCGCCGCGCCAATGCAGAAAATCGCCTCAAACGAAGCGATTACCATCGCTTGGAACGTCTCCATGACCGCATCTTGCCAAAAGTCCGTTCCGAACGGGATTTTCGTGATTTGCGTCGCAGCGGCAGGCGGGCCCCTGCCAGCCGGGACGTCGCAGTCGATTGCGATTGTCGGCTGTCGACGTCAGAATGGCTCACTTGGTTGACTGACACGAAAACCCGCGCGTCTCCAACTCCTCGCCGAATAGTGATCCTGCTGAACGATAGTCTTGTCGAAATACAGTGGTCTTCTGTGAAACTCCCCCCGTCTGTGCCCTGTTGTCGACCTTGGCTGGGACTCCTCTCCGTCGCACTAATGACGTTTGCCAGCTGCAACAGTTGCCTGGCAAGCCCCGCAGCCGCAGCGGAGGCTACCCACCCGAACAAGCACAACACAAAGCTAGAACACAGCTTAGAACACACTCCGCACTTCGCAACCTTCTCCGGAGGACAGTCCCTGGCGGTCAGCAGGTCCACATCACGCGATGCGCGGTTCGGGGCCTCTTGGCAGACGCTGCTGCTTTTGCTTTTCAAAGTGTTCCAGACAATGCTAACTATTATTCTG
>CALJUK010000059.1 GCA_937975745.1 uncultured Planctomycetaceae bacterium
TGTGAATGCTGGCCGAAGGCTCGCCACCAACCGGTATTGAAACTGGTTCTAGTGTTGTGTCAAATTCAAATTTTTGGGTTGAGAAACGGGGAGCGAGCGGCCAACAAGCCGCGGGCCAAGTTCTTCAACCCTCAATTTGAAGCCTGACAGGCACTAGTCTAACGCGCCGGATCCCCCTCGCGGAACCGAGCAGCCGCTCGGAATCGACCTTTCCGGAAGATTTGACGGCCCATCCGACTCCGGGGCATTCCCATGGTCGGTGTCGTAATCACAAAACGGCTGCACCCGAAATGCTCGGATGCAGCCGTTTTGCTTGGATCGGATTCAGTTTCAGGCCGACTTTCGACGGCGTAAAGCGGCTGTTTCAGGTCGTTGCGGGCATGCCCGAAACGACCTTCGACAGACCTGAGAAACCGGCTTAGTACTCGCCGACAACCTGGTTGTCAGCCTTCTGAGACAAGTAGGACAGCGTGGTGGAATTGACGTTTTCGCCAACGAACTTGACGGCACCGTCAGCCATCAGGAAGTGGCTACCACCTTCATGGATGCTGGAAAAAGCGGCGGCACTGGTCGAGCTCATCGCCAGTGACGTACCAATCACGCCCAGGACGGCGTTGCCATTGCGGGCAGAGCCAGCGCTCGTGACGCCGGAACCCGGATTGGCGTAGTCGGCCATGGGTGCCAACCAGATGGCACCGGTGTTGGTGTTGGGGACGCCCGATGTGGTGGCGTGACGCTCACCGACCATAAACGTGTTGCTGGTTCCGTCGGTGATGTCACGAATCAGAGTCTTGCTGTTGTAGCCGAAGATACCATTCGGAGCACTGGTGGTATCGGCCGTGGAATTGTTCCCCCAGACGGCGGGGTAGTTCGACTTGGCGTTGTTGCCATAAGCTGGGTTCCGTTCGCCGCTGGCGTCCGAAGGACACATGTAGGCAGCCAGAATTGTTCCGGCAGCAGTCTGCATGGCGGCTGTCGCGACGCCGACGGGCTGGTTGGTGTTTGCGTCGTCCCAAACCGGCACGAGCAAGTTAGCACTTCCGACCTGGAGCGTGTTGTACAGCGGGGCCTGATCCATGAACGGCAGGCAGAATGTCGACCATGCGTAACCAACGGTGCAGGTGGCGTTGGTTCCGAATGTGGCAGCGTTCCCTTGAGTGGCCACATGGCCGGGGGGGAAGCAGCGGTGGGTGTCATGGTAGTTGTGCAAAGCCAACCCGATTTGCTTCAGGTTGTTCTTGCACTGCGAGCGGCGAGCCGCTTCACGGGCCTGCTGCACGGCGGGCAGCAGCAAAGCGATCAGGATGGCGATGATCGCGATGACCACCAGCAACTCGATCAATGTGAAACCGCGGGACTTGGACAAAGGACTCTTTCTCATCGTGTTTCTCCCTCCAAATTGTCTCGAACAAGAAAAGGCTAAGACTCGCAACAACGACCCATGAAAATCAATGGCCTCAGTGCAGTCTCGCACCACTGACTCAATTAACGCAACACAAGGGCAATGTACTTCAGTGCCGACTTATCCGTCACAATAGGCCGACTCGCACATCACGACAGCACAACAGCACAACAGCACAACAGACGACGTCTACGCTGAAGAGCGTCGCGAAAGTCGGCAACTCAACGACCGCGACGCCGGCCCAGACAAGTCCGGTAAACCACACAAACGACAATGGCCAGCTCGACAGTCGAGTTCGAACCTCGCACGATCGGCTGGTCTAGAGGAAATCTCGAAACTCAGCAATGCTCCAGGCAATCCGTCTTGATTCGTGTCGCAGCGTTATGGCACTGCGGGGAATCTTTGAACCGGCTGCCCCTGTTGCCTGGAAGTTTTTGTTGCCTGGAAGTTTTAGGGTACGATCCGAAATTGGTCGGAATCGAGAGATGCCCTCGTTTTCGGCACGGCCGGAAATGCTGTTCACTCTGCTTTCAGCAACTTTTCCAACGCCAACGCGCCAAGCGTCTTTATGGTCATCTGACGAGTCGATCGTCAATAGTTAAAATCGCTACATTGTCAGAATTCGACGGCAGATGTGTATTTTTGTGCGCAAGGTCAGCGGCGGCGATCGAGTTCATTTCGGAGGCACGCAACATCGCGACACCACTAGTGACGTGAATTGAAGTCAGGATTCAACAAGAAATCGTGAGGCAAATCGTGGTTTTGTGTGATTGGAATGCGGCGGACCTCGTGGAGGGCGGATTTCGCAATGCAGGGTCTACATCGCATTGTATCTCTGAGAAATCTTTTGCGGCGAAGGCAGTTCCACCTAAGGAGAGTGTCCGGACTCGCGCCCAAAAACAAAAAATGGCTGCGACCGAAATTTGTTTTCGGGCGCAGCCATTCGGAAGGTACGACTCATCCGCCGCGAGATGCAGCGTGGTTTCGGACGGCTTAGTACTCGCCAACGACCTGGTTGTCGGCCTTCTGGGCCAGGCGTTCCAGTGTGTTCGATTCGACATTTTCGCCGACAAAGCGAACGGCACCGTCCGCCATCAGGAAGTGGGAACCGCCCTCGTGGATGCTGGCGAAGCTACCTGCCGTAGTGACGTTCAGGCGGAGTGTGCTGTTGACCGATCCGAGGACAGCGACGCCAGACCGGTTGCCGGGGATGCCGGCAGTTGTGGGAGCAATGCCTGAAGCAGGCGTGTAGTTGGCAATTGGTGCGAGCCAAATGGCGCCGGTGTTCGTGTTGGGGACACCAGAAGTGGTGGCGTGGCGTTCGCCCACCATAAAGGTATTGCTGGTGCCGTCGGTGATGTCGCGGATCAATGTCTTGCTGTTGTAGCCGAACATGCCGTAGGCTGTGCCACTGTTCAAGTCGGCCGCTGCAGCGTCGGTTCCGGTGTCAGCTGAAGATGTCGTGGCACCGAAGACTGCCGGATAGTTGGACTTGCTGTTGTTGCCATAAGCGGGGTTCCGCTCGCCACTGGCGTCCGACGGGCAGATGAAGGCAGGCAGAACCGTGATTGCCGCCGGCTTTGCAGCCGCAGGAACAACTGCCGTCGACTGGCCAGCCGCATCGGAATCGTGAATCGGCACCCAGGTCGCGCCGTTGCCGACGTCCAACGTGTTGTACAGGGGGGCTTGGTCCATGAACGGCAAAATGAATGTCGACCAAGCGTAGCCGACAGTGCCGGCCAGGTGTGACGCTGCCGACGGGTTGCCAAGCGCACTGACATGTCCGGGGGGGAAGGTGTTGTGCACATCGTGGTAGTTGTGCAATGCCAGGCCGATTTGCTTCAGGTTGTTCTTGCACTGTGACCGACGAGCCGCTTCGCGGGCCTGTTGCACGGCCGGCAGCAGCAATGCGATCAGGATCGCGATGATCGCGATGACCACCAGCAGTTCGATCAGAGTAAAACCTCGGGACTTGGACAACGGGCTCTTTCTCATTTCGCTTCTCACTACAGAGTGTTGCATGTGTTCGTAGCCGTAATGACGCTTGTTGTTGGGCTGACTGACAGCGTTTGTTCTTCTCGTAACGCCAGATAACTCCTCTTCGCCTCAAGGCGAATCCTCCGGCCGAAGTCCGAGCGCGCATATCGCTGGCGCAAACAGCCGAAGACACTGCTAGAAAACGGGTGAGCTCTTTGCTCTGTCGAGAGGCGGCGATCTTGCGGAGAAGACCGCCTTCGGCAAGCAATACGCGAGATCACTCACCCCTGCGTAGGCGTGACACGAAAACACTTACCGTGGCGGCTGACTGCGACCTCCGCCAGCCGCGTGTGTCGCTACAAGCACGTCGAACACCCCACCCACTGCGGCGGCACCTGCCCGTGCTGCCGTAGTTATCGAACGTTCTTTTGGTGGAGGCCCGCCTCGTTATTTCTGCGGCCTGGTTTCCTGTCGCGACACCGGCAGAAAACCGCTTCAGACCCGCCTGCGGACACCTCAGAACAGCCCATGTTCAATGTTATTGCGAAGCGTGAAGTCGAAAGTCAAGAGCTATAAGCACATCCTTCTTCGTGCAAATTCACTATGAGTATCTCTTGCTGGCCGTTTTGCCAGACAACGCCGAAGACGCCAGTTCATTACTGCATGAAAGGCGTTTTCCTGCGTCGGGGAGTGATGGCCTCAACCGCGGAACCCGCGGTGTGTTCGGATATTGAACACTAACCCGGTTTCAGGGGGTCGCGAGAATTTGGAAATTTTTTAACCCCGTTAAAGTCGGGGCAAGATGATGGAAACTGGCTATGCCGACGGGTAAGAGAATCGTTCTTCCGTCCAGGGGTCGCCATGATTGTGGTAGCCAGCGTTCTCCCAATATCCTGGCGAGTCTTCCTTCAGGAAGTCGATCGCTTTGACCCACTTGGCACTCTTCCAGGCATACAGGCGGGGAACGATCAGCCGGCAGGGGCCGCCATGATCGGCCGAGAGTGGCTCTCCGTCGTGCGTGTCAGCCAGCAGCGCATCGTCGACGGCGAACTCCTCCAGTGGCATGTTGGTCGTCCATCCGTAATCAAAGCCGGTCACCGACACAAACTTCGCCTCGGGGAGGACGCCTGCCCGTTCCATCACCGTGTGGATGCTGACCCCCTCCCAGACGTTGCCCAGCCGACTCCATCGTGTGACGCAATGGAAATCGGCGAACACTTTCACCCGTGGCAACTCGGCGAACTGGTCCCAGTCCCAGACGATGGGGTCCTTGACCAGACCTCGGATCTGCAATCGCCATTTGTCGCGAGGGATGTGCGGAACCGCCGAGGCGTGGAGGACGGGCCATTTGCGGGTGCGCGATTGGCCGGGTGGAACGCGATTGTCGCGCAACGTGTCCGGACTGACGATGATGTGCGGGCCGAGGCCGTCTGGCCGGGGCGGTTCCCCAGACTGATATTTCGGATCGTCACTTGGGTTGTGATAAGAGTCGCCTTCCGCCATGTCGGAGGTATCCTGTGTCGGGGTGGTGGTCACGGTCTTGGGCACACGACCTGGTTGGCCCGCATTCCTGGTTCGCCCTCATTCATCGTAGTCGGCAGTCAACTGGGTATCCACGTTGGAAACGTCGGCCCGTATCCATGCCGATTTTCCAAAGTGTAGAACCCCTCCGATCTGAAATGTGGGTGGCTAAATCATGTGGAGTGTCGGGGCGGCCAATCTTCCCAATTCTGCACAGCAAAATCACTTCGGACAAGACAGGGGCGTCCGTTCGGGTCGGGGGTTTCGGGCAGGTGGGGGTGACCGGCATTGACCCTATCGTTGTGACACAATAAACTTCGCCGCGGGTGGCACTTGCGGCAAATCCCGCCTGTCGGGCGAACGTGTGGATCGTTCTGTCCCGCTCGCCGTTCGTCGAATTAACGCCTGCCACGCTGCAAATTCAACACAGTCGAGAAACGAACTGTATTCATGGAAATTTTCGACAAGATCGTCGACTGGTTCGGCACGGTCATCTCCTGGTTTGAACGGGTACTGACTGCACTGTTTGGATCGTCCAACGAACGCGAACTGAAACGGATCGGCTTCAGCAAGCAGAAGGACGGTACGGTTCAAGTCATGGCCGGCTCAACGCTGGACCGGATCAACCAGCTCGAGCCGAAGTATGAAAAACTGACCGAGGGAGAGCTGAAGCAGACGGCCAGCAACCTTCGGGCGCAACTGGCGGACGGCAAGACGCTGGATGACATCCTTCCCGAAGCCTTCGCCGCCGCTCGTGAGTCGGGCAAGCGGTTTCTGCGGATGCGTCACTACGACGTGCAGATGGTCGGCGGTTATGTCCTGCACAGTGGTCGCATCGCAGAAATGGTGACCGGTGAGGGTAAGACGTTGGTCGCGACATTGCCGGCGTTTTTGAACGGCCTGGGTGGCCATGTCCACGCGGTGACCGTCAACGACTATCTTGCGTTGCGCGACATGGAGTGGATGGCCCCCCTGTACATGAACCTGGGGCTCACTGTCGGTGCCATCCAGGGGAGTATGGGTCCGCAGGAGCGGCAGAAAGCGTACGCTTGCGACATCACCTACGGGACGAACAACGAGTTCGGCTTCGACTACCTCCGCGACAACA
>CALJUK010000060.1 GCA_937975745.1 uncultured Planctomycetaceae bacterium
CATAACGGTATCGTGCCTGCCTGCAGTTGATCCGCCAGAAACGTCTTTTGCGGAAAGTAGTACGAGTACAAGTCTCCGCCAATCAACCCTCCTCCGGCGTACAGTCCTGACCAGAAGAGAAACGACAGTCCGACGGCCATCGCGACGCAGACGAGCCATCTGGAATGGCCCACACCCTGCGTGGGTGCACGGTCAACGGCTTGTGACGCTTCCCCGATTCGCCGGTCGGGCTGCTTCCGAATTGCCGATCGCTTGCGAGAAACCACGCCTATCCTTCTCTACTGGACGCTGCCTGGTCCGCAGTCTCCGCGTCGTCGTTGCGGACTGCTGACGATTTCTTCTTGCGTTTCAGCACAATGAAGTACTCGTCGGTCAGCTCCGGGACCAGCTCCCATCGGTCGGGATCGGTCTGGAGTTCACGGACTTCGACTGGCGACGTGATGTCGCTATAGCGGTGCTGGCAATCGATGACGATGTAGTCACAGTCGTCCGGGACACGCAGTTCGTAACCACTGACCCGCCGGCGGTAATTGCTGTAGTCGTACGATCGCTCGTAATGCGTGAAGCGGGGGTGAACGAAGTCGGTGGACGCCACCCGGGAAGAACGCGGAACTGCCTCCGGGATTCTTTCGAACCGCCGAGCCCGTTCGCCGATCACATACGCCTTTCGCCAGGACCACGTCCCGCGGGAGTCCCAGAAAACATGTCCCACAGGTGACAGACTGAATTCCATTCCTGTGACCAACGCCGATGCGACGACGAAATACGGGGCAAACCGGGATCCCCGGGTACCAGCGAGCGGGCTCCCCACACCGCTGCGCAAGATCGGCCAAAACGCTGCCAGCTTGTCCCAACACTCATGAGCCCGCGCGACACCGACGGCGGCGGCCCACAGGACAAACGGGACCAGTGGCGCGTGAAAGTGATGCTGCGGACTTCGAGCGAGTTCGTTCAGACAGAGCACGCCGAACAAAGGCACGGCGACCGCCAGTCGGCTGGGTGAAAGCAGCGGCAGAAAGCCCAGCGGGACCAGCATCGCCAGCGCGTACAACAACGTACTTGTCGACAGCAGCTCGCCAAACAACAGACCCGGCCGGGTCACCATGTTGATGACGACCTCATCCAGTGACTTACCGAACTTCTGGAAATAACCGGCGTAGTGAACCTCGGCCCCGGAGCGAAACCAGGGAATCAGCACGCGCGTCGCCAGGACCAGGTAAACGGCCGACAGCACGAACAACAGACCGCCAAACCAGATCCCCTGTCGACGTGCTCTCCCGGCATCGCTGTCCGCGGAATCAACTCGCCGCAACCACGCATCGCCGGCGATCCAGACTCCTAACAGCGACAGCACGATGGAATAATCTTCTTTGGCCGACAACGTCAGGACCAAGAGACAGGCTGCCGACTTCCACCGGCGGCGTTCGATCTGATCCAACGCAAACAACAGCGATGCCACACCGAATGTGATCGGCCGAAACGTTTTCAGGTCGACGTCGATGTCGAGGAACTGCAATGGCACATACAGCAGCGTCGCAATCGCCAGGCAGACCGCGGCCCGTTCCGACGTCGTATGCCGACGCGTCATCCAATACACCGGAATGGCGCACGACGCGACAGCCAGTGACTGGGCCAATTCCAGCAGCAGATGCGACGGCCAGAAGAAATAGATGGGCAACAACAGCAGATGGACCACCTGAATGTGCTCTCGCAGGAACAACCCCTGGACGAGATAGCTGCGAAATCCCTTGCCATGAAGCACGTTCCACAGGTGTTCCTCATACATGGCCGAATCGCCGTGGGGAACCTGCAAATTCCAGTACAACATCCAGTTCATCGTGGTGAAAACGACGGCATACAGTCCACAAGCGATCCACACAGACATCGGGATACGAAACGAATCAGCAGCTGGAACGATCGGCGACCGCTCGATCGGCTGAATCCTGTCGAATTCTTCCAGGCGACTCCACCACTGACTGAAGAACGTGGCCAACCAACCGGCAAACACGACAGCTAGCTCGAACGGCAGAATGAAGACCATTTGGTCAGCCAGTGTGAAGGCACCGATCAGGACGGCCACCGTTCGCAACGACTCCCAGACTGCCGGCAGACACCACCACAACCAGCCGCGAAGACCCAACCCAGCGGCTGCGGAACCAATCGGGACGCCTCTTACAGCGGTCATTGCAGCGGAGCCGAGCAGCCAGCTGAGGACTCCGCCACCGAGCGTCCAGGCGAACAGATTTCCGAAGGGAACGTCTGCCAGAAGGCGGCCTCCCTCGACGATCGAGATGGTCCCTCCCAGTTGGGTCACCAGTCCCTGCCATGCCGTCGGGCTGATGATTGTTCCCGCCGCAACCGAGTCCCCGAAAGCGGTCTGCAGATGGAACGCCAGAATCAGCGATCCGACCGCGACAACAAACCTACTCGCACCGAGCGACGGCGACTTGTCGGTGGGCCGACGCTCGTTCGAGCGTCGCGAATTGCGGTTGGAACGCAGCATCAAACAGGATCCGAAAACGCAAACAGCATCCGAAAACGCCCGGCCGACAGTTCGACCGTCGGGAATCGGGGAAGGTCCTCCCGCCGAGAGATGACGGGGGAAGTACTTGCCTTCAGCGTAGCGGATCGACCGTCGTGGCGTCGAGACTGCTGTCCTACCGTCAGCGAAGTCCCAGCGCAGCGGTCCGCGGCGACTCGGTCTATAATCGATCGGACCGGTCCGGGGAATTCCGGCCGCAACTCGGACCGATGGAGATGGCATGATTCACCCGCTGACAGACATTCCCGAATTGCAACTGGCGGACGGTCTGATTCGAATTCCGCACGAGACCGACGTCCCCTTCACGGCGCGTGTCCGAGCACTGGTCGATACCGGTGAGTTCCAGCGGCTGCAGCACATTTCTCAGTTGGGTCTGGCGGCCCGAGTGTATCCGGGTGCCACGCATTCCCGGTTCGAACATGCCCTTGGCGTCTTCCACAACGCAATCCGTTACCTTTGGCAACTCGGCCGGGACAGCCGGTTTCCCAAGACGGTCGACGTCCATCAGGCGGAGGTTTTGCTGGTGGCGGCGTTGCTGCACGACATCGGCCACTGGCCCTTCTGCCATCCGATTGAAGACATGGGCCTGCCCGACCTGCCTCCGCACGAACAGTTTGCGGCGGAGTTTCTTTCGGCCGACGGCGAATTGGCCGGAGTGCTGCAGAATGAGTGGGGCGTGGCCGCCGAGGAAGTGCTCGATGTCCTCACACCGAAGACCGATTCTCCTGCGCTCAGGCTGATGCGGTCGATCCTTTCCGGCCCGATCGACATCGACAAGATGGACTATCTTGGTCGTGACAGCCTTCACTGCGGAGTGCCTTATGGAAACAACTTCGACAAAAATCGGCTGATTCAATCGCTGTTAATCAACGAAGCGGGGGACGGTTTGGCCATCAGCAGCAAAGCGAAGACGGCTGCCGAACTGATGGTCTTCGCCCGGTACGTCATGTTCAGCGAGGTCTATTGGCATCACGCCGTCCGGTCGGCCACCACGATGTTCGCCCGAGGGTTCTACGAACTGTACCGCGACATCGACCTGCGGACCTTCTTTCGTGGAACGGACGCCGACGTCATCGCACAATTGAAGCTGCAATCGCGGGGAACTGCCGCCGAGCGTCTGCTGGACGGCATTTTCGGCCCGAAGAGAGGGCGGGATAAGCGCATTGGTGAGTGGAGAG
>CALJUK010000061.1 GCA_937975745.1 uncultured Planctomycetaceae bacterium
CCGCAGACAACAGGACCATGACCAGTTGCGGGAGAGATGTCATGTGTGGCTTCCATGCCTGGGACTTGTGTGTTGCGGCATTGCCGTGCTGCGGGATCGAGCAGAGGCAGACAACCCTCTGCGACGAAACTGGGGCAGAAGGTCTCGGCTGTTCGATCCTGGCAAGATTTACAACAGCAAGTCTTGCGGATTGCAAATTTACCAACCGGCCATCCTGGCTGTATTGGTCTAAAAAATGACGTTTGTCTCGTTAGGGCAATAAGTTACGCGTGCGTCATGTCACGGTTTTCCGATGAGGACCGGCCTTTGTCGACGGGGACACACTTCATCGCAGGAAGTGTGCCGAGATCACGAGAATCGGCAAAGTTTGCGTGTTGTACACGAATTTGCAATTCAGGTGAATCGCGATTCGGCAGTGTACTTTCGCCGAGACGGACGGCTATAATGTGATGAGCCGAAAATGGCGAGTAAGCCAACTTCGAACCGACGGGTTGCCGAACGAGCAATACGCGGCCAACGAACCGCGAGCCATTCCGGTGCACCCGTCACTGGAAGGCTGACAAGATACCCCGCCAAACCGCCTGCCTTACCTGGTCTTCAGTTTCGTGTTCTCTGCAGAGCAAGCCAGCACCGGACGGGTGCAGACAAGCGGCTTGCCCGATCCCGCTTCCTCAGGTCGCAGATCGGCCTCGACTTGGATCGCTTTTGATCGACTCCCCCCGAGCGAATTTCAATGCTGCTGGATGATCGCATGAACTTCACCCCGGCTGTTTCAGCACGTTGTCGCAGCGAGGTTGTCCAGACCGATCGGGCTCTCGAATCATCATCCGGAGCAGTTATGAATCGAACGCCTACGAACCGATTGCTTTTCGTCCTGGTCTCTCTGCTTGGGCCGGTTGCCATCGGTTGCAGCGGCCAATCGAGCGAGGTCAAGACCTACGAGGTTCCCAAGCAGGAACTTGTGCAGGCGGAAAACAACGTCCCCAGGACGGACGACAATCCGCCAACAGACGAGACGGCCGCCCCGAAGGAGAAGACCGACCGCATGCTGGGGGCCATCGTTCCCCGCGGAGAGCGGACTTGGTTCTTTAAGGCAACCGGTCCCAAGGAAGTCGTGGCCGAGCATCGGGACGAATTCAACCAGTTCGTGAAATCGATCGAGTTCTCGGAAGGGTCCGACACGCCCGCGTGGAAACTGCCAGAAGGCTGGTCGGCGTCGAGCAACTCGTCCTCCATGCGTTTTGCCACGCTGAACTTTGGACCGGCGGATGCCCCCATCGAACTAAGCGTTATTCCACTTCCAGGCTCGGGTGAGGACGACGACTACGTCCTGGCCAACGTCAACCGTTGGCGGCGACAAATGGGTCTTCCCCCCACGTCGATTGCGCAAATGGAGATTCCCAGTGAGGAATCTCGCATCGAACGGATAGAATTAAAGGGCGGCGTGCAGGCCTCCGTGGTGGAGCTGCTCGGCCAGGCCCAACCGAGCAACATGGCCGCCCCGTTTGCCCGCTAACCCGTCCACTGCCCGCAGTGACGAAGGGACTCCACAGCCAGGACTGTCGTGCCCTTCACGGAGAAAGACCATGTCGAGCACTCTACCGGAAGTCAACACCGCTCACGAGGTGAAGTCGTTTAACGACAACGTCTCAGCCGACCTGAATTCGCTGGCATGGACCGTGCTGCGCGCACTGGCCTCTCTGAAGGTCACCGTCGTACTTTTCGCGATGGCGATTTTCATCGTGCTGGCCGGTACGCTGGCCCAGGTGGACAAGGACATCTGGGAAGTGGTCGCCGACTATTTCCGCACGCCGCTTGCCTGGATCGACGTGCAGATTTTCTTTCCGCCATCGTTCTTCCCCAGCCAACCGAATCTCCCCGACTGGATGGTCTTTCCGTTTCCAGGAGGCTGGTTGATCGGGACGGCCATGTTTGTCAATCTGCTGGCCGCCCACGCAATCCGCTTCAAAATCCAGGCCAAGGGGTCGCGTCTGGCATTGGGAACCGGCGTGATTGTGCTCGGGATGCTGGCCACCTGGCTGGTGATCGCCAGCGGTTCGAATAAAGACGGCGTCTACGCGTCCACGGGCTACGGCAATTTGTGGTTCGGTTTCGTGGCCGGCTTGGTCCTGTTGTGGTTGGGTATGGTCTACGCCTTCATTCGGCAACCATCGAAGACCAGTTTGGCCAGTGGTCTGCTGCTGACTGGCATAGTGCTGCTCGGTCCGCTGGACGCCTGGCTGGTCTACAACGGTGACGCGGTGCAGTTGAATGACTCGGGCATGCGAATCCTGTGGCAGTTGCTCAAGGGAACCTTTGCCGGTCTGGTCCTGCTCGCCGGATGCATCATGGTCTTTCGCAAGCGAGCCGGCGTTGTGCTGCTGCATGGCGGGATCGGCCTGATGATGCTCAGCGAGGTTCTCACCGGGACCTACGCTGTCGAAGGGCAGATGCCGATTGCAGAAGGAGAAACCGTCAACTACGTGATGGATATCCGCACGGTCGAACTGGCCGTCGTCGATCACTCTCCCGAAAAGACGGACATTGTCACGGTTGTTCCCGAACCCGCACTCGCCGTGGGCAACACGATCACCAGCGACAAGCTCCCGTTCGACCTGACGGTCGTCGATTTCTACGGGAATTCGGCCGTCCGACGCATCAAAGAGGGGGACACCAACCCGGCTGACGCCGGTGTTGGAGCCAGTGCGATCGCAGAACCAGCCCGTGCCAGTACCGGGACCGACACGGGAAGCGAGGTCGATCTTGCATCGGCTTACGTTACGCTGACGGACAAGGCAACCGGCAAACCCATCGGAACCTACCTCTTCAGCCAGTACCTCAAGCCGCAGACCATCAAAGTGGACGGCAAAGACTACGAAGTCGAACTCCGTTTTCAACGGTCCTATCGGCCATTCTCGATGCACCTGATTGATGTCCGCAAGGATGATTACGTCGGTACCGCGACAGTCAAGAATTACTCGTCCGACTTGCAGCTGGTCGATTCAACGCGCGGTGTGAACCGCAAAGTCAAAATCTGGATGAACAATCCGCTCCGTTTCGCGGGCGAGACCTTCTACCAGAGCGGTTACACGATGGATCCGACCACAGGCAAGGAAGTCACCACGCTGCAAGTCGTAACGAACGCTGGCTGGATGATTCCTTACGTCGCCTGCATGATCGTGGCTGTCGGAATGCTGACGCACTTCTCGATCATTCTGGTCCGCTTCCTGAACCGCAGGCAACAATCCGAACGGATGGCAGACGAAGCCGCCATCCCGATCGACGCCGTCACTCACCAGCCAAGTTCGGCCGGCAATTCCAGCCGACTGTGGTCGACAGCAAACAACCTGGTTGTCCCGCTGTTGGTCGTGCTGCTCTTCGGGGGATGGGCACTCAGCAAGGCGCGTGTCCCCGGGAATCGCCCGGACGAGATGGACCTGTACGAGTTCGGCGAGCTTCCGCTGGTCTACGAAGGCCGCATCAAGCCGTTCGATACGCTGGCACGCAACAGCCTGATGATGATTTCCAACTACCAGACGTACAAGGACGAGGCGGGCACGAAGCAGCCGGCCATTCGCTGGCTTCTAGACTGTCTGGCTGATCCGCCGGCGGCGCTCAAGCATCACGTCATTCGGATTGACTATCCCGAGTTGAAGAAGTTCCTCGATCTGCCTGAGCAGGAACGGCCGCTGTATTCCCTGGCGGACATCTTCCCCAAGCTGAAAGAACTGCAAGACGAGACAGCGCAGGCGCGACTGACGAAGGAGCAGGACCCGGCCAAGTTGACGACCTTCCAGCGGAAGGCCTTGGAACTGGAGCAGAAGATTGGGGTGTTTGACACGCTGGTCCGCAGTTTCCAGCATCCACGGATCCGTCCGGAGTCGGCCCGCGAAGACCTGATGGCCGCCATCGGCGAGCAGCAGGCGATTGCTCAGCGTCACCCGCCGTTGGCAATTCCTCCGATGGGAGAAGGTGCCGAGTGGGAAATGTACTCCCGGGCCTTCACCCGCAATCTGGTTCAAAGCAGTATGATGGGTAAGGAGATTGAGCCGGCAACCGAAGCCATGAGCAGCATGTTCTTTGCCTATGCCGACAAGGATGTAAAACGGTTCAACCAGGAGCTGAACAAGTACCAGAAACTGTTGCGGGGGGCCGACATCCCCGATCTCGACCTGCAGAAGGTGGATTTCGAAGCGTTCTTCAATCACTTCGCACCGTTCTACTACGCATCGATTTTGTATCTCGTCGCGTTCGTCTTGGTAGCGGTGTCCTGGTTGGGATTCAGCAAGCCGCTTAACTCGGCTTCGTTCTGGCTGATTGCCTTTACGCTGGGGCTGCACACGTTCGCCCTGATCGCGCGAATCTACATCTCCGGGCGACCCCCTGTGACGAATCTGTATTCTTCGGCCGTCTTCATCGGCTGGGGGGCCGTCGTCCTGGGAATGATTCTGGAGATGGTCTACCGCCTGGGCATCGGCAACGTGATTGCCGCCGTCGCCGGGTTTGCCGCGTTGGGGATCGCCCACTTTCTGGCTTTGGTCAATGACGGCGACACGTTCGTTGTACTGCAGGCCGTTCTCGATACGCAGTTCTGGCTGGCGACACACGTCGTCTGCATCACACTTGGCTATGCCACTACATACGTGGCCGGCCTGCTGGGTGTGCTCTACGTGCTGCGGGGCGTCTTGACACCCACGCTCACGCCAGCCATCGGCAAGAGTCTCGCCCGGATGATCTACGGCACGCTCTGCTTTGCGATCTTCTTCAGCTTCGTGGGGACTGTGCTCGGAGGGTTGTGGGCCGACGATTCCTGGGGCCGATTCTGGGGCTGGGACCCCAAGGAGAATGGCGCCCTGATCATCGTCCTGTGGAATGCCCTCATCCTGCATGCCCGCTGGGATGGCATGGTGAAGGATCGCGGTCTGGCGAATCTGGCCGTCGCTGGCAACATCTGCACGGCGTGGAGTTGGTTCGGCGTGAACGAGCTCGGAGTCGGACTTCACTCGTACGGCTTTACCGAAGGTGTCCTGCTGGCGCTCGGACTGTTCGTCCTCAGTCAGCTCGCCATCATCGGTCTGGGCTGTATTCCCAAGGACCGCTGGTGGAGTTTCCAGCGTCACGCTTCCGAACCGGTCGGTTAGTCCGCATTGCGGACAATTGTGGCGGCGTTCGAACGCCGAATGATCTGCGAATCAGGCAGTTTACGCCGCCGGAACTCGCTACACTTCTGCACAGCGCGATCTCGAGCCCGTTTCAAAACCGATTGGTGGCGAGTCTTCGGCCAATATTTCCAGGACGAAGACGAAGCACACAGAGATTTTGAAACCGCCTTTAGAGCATGCGGC
>CALJUK010000062.1 GCA_937975745.1 uncultured Planctomycetaceae bacterium
CTCGCGGACAGTCTTCCAGATGGGCAAACTGGTGGATTGCACACCGACCTGCATCACCTTGCCCGATTTCTTCCAGGCGTCGACGACAGTCATCGCTTCTTCGACTGTCTTAGTCATGGGCTTTTCGCAGTACACGTGCAATCCGGCGGCTAGCGAATCGACGGTCTGTTTGGCGTGCCAGTGATCGGGAGTCCCGATACAGACCGCGTCGAGATTCTCTTTTTCGATCATGTCGCGATAATCGACGTAGCCGCGCGCCTCGTTCCCATTCGTTTCCTTGATGTAGTTGACGGTCCGGTCGCGGTGCTCGGAGTAGACGTCCGCTGCGGCAACCAGTTCGATATTGGCACCTTCATTCTTCAGCTTGGCGAGCGTCTTCACGTGTGCGCCGAAACCGCGGCCACCGGGGCCGATGAAGCCAATGCGGATGACTTCGTTCTGATTGGCGGCCCGGGCCACGCCAGGAGCCTGGAGGACGGTCTGAGCGGCAGCGATTGCGGCAGCTGTCTGGCCGCTGGTTCGCATGAAGTCGCGTCGATTCACCGAGTTCGGACTGGTCATGTTCTGTCTTCTCCCTGACGGACGTTGCAAGCGATGAGGCATCTCGCAAACGTTGGGTCTTAGAATTTACCATGGGCGCCGATGCCGCGGTTTTGGTCGAAGTCGAATCGTGGTCATGCGGCAGGAAACCAAACACGTAGGGTAGTCATTTGGACAACAGAATTCCACCCGGTTGCTGATCGGATACTTCTCGATATACCGGTTAGCCGGAAGGTGGGATTCTCCGACGGAACGACGTCGGCAGTGTGATTTTCGGAACCGGACGGGCACAACCTTCGTGCTGAGAGTGCCATTTCGGCGGCGAGCTGGCTAGATTAGATCACTCGTGACGCGTCCGTCGTCGGTTCAGAGATTCCCGCAAGGCGTGGTTCCAGAATCGACGCGTGGAGCGTGGATCGAGAACCCGTTTCGAAATCCGTTGGTGTCGAGTTGTCGGCCAGCGTTTTCGGGACGAAGGCAAAACAGACAGAGGTTTTGGAATCGCTTCCCGAGACGTTCGGACAGATTGGGAGTAAGACGACCGGGCTTCAATTCCCTCACGGGACACGCAAGGTCGACACAGTAGATCGCCGGTGAGAACCGGTCCACAATACGCCCCAGCGCTTGGATGAGTATTGTTTTCGCGAGTGCTCAGCCGCGGGAGGGCGTCGAGAAGCCTATGGAAGTCTTGTCAAAATTCGGGCCCCCCTTTGACTATCGCGGCGGCTACGTGTCGGTCGGAAATTTCGACGGCGTGCATCGCGGGCACCAGAGCATTCTGGCCACGCTGACATCGCAGGCTCGCGAGGCACATGTCCCGAGCGTGGTCCTCACCTTCGAGCCGCATCCGTTAAGCCTGCTTCGCCCGGAGCAAGTTCCCCTGCGCCTTACGACGCTGGAGACCAAGGCCGAACTGCTGGGTCGCCGCGGCATCGACTTCGTGATTGCTTACCCGACCGATCGAACGCTTCTGGACATGCCTCCCGAGGAATTTTTTGAGCGAGTCGTCCGGGAAGAGTTAGCCGCCGTCGGGATGGTCGAGGGCCCGAACTTTTTCTTTGGGAAGAATCGTGCCGGAGACGTCCAGCAGCTACGTGCCCTGTGTGAGAGAGATGGTCTGAGCCTGACCGTCGCCGCACCGATGGTCTTGCAGAGCTCGCGGGTCAGTTCCAGCGATATTCGAACGGCATTGTCGACTGGTCGGTTCGATGCGGCGATCGCGATGCTCGGCCATCCCTACCGAATTCGGGGTGTTGTTGCGGAGGGAGACGGACGCGGACGGCAGATCGGCTTTCCGACCGCGAACTTGACGGGAATCGAGACGCTGATTCCAGCCGACGCGGTTTTCGCGGGTGTCTGCCTGTTGGGCGGAAAGCGGATTCCGGCTGCTGTGCATATCGGACCGAATCCAACGTTTGGCGCAGCTGACAGAAAAGTCGAAGTCCATTTGATAGACTTTGCGGGCGATTTGTATCGACAGGAGTTGTGCGTCGATTTGTTTGCCTCGGTGCGGGATGTGACGACGTTCTCGGACGTTGCGGAATTGACGCGCCAAGTCGAACGGGACGTGCAGTTCGTCAAACAGTTGACGACTCGGTTGCAGGATGCTTGCAGCGGGGAGTTCGTCCCGCCGTCGCTGAATTGGAATCATCCTGATCCGACGGCCTGAGTAAGGAACACCATGTCAGAATCGAAGGTGGATTGGAGTCCGTTGTGCGACATCGTTCATGGCGCACAGAGCTTTACCTTGTCGAGCCATGTCCGCCCGGATGCGGACGCGGTCGGCTCGGAGTTGGCCATGGCGATGGGACTCCGTTCGCTGGGAAAGTCGGTTCGGATTATTAACCCCTCCGCATTAGGGGGGCATCTTGCGTTTCTGGATCCGAATCAGGAAGCGGGCAGCCTGGCGGACGAAGATTCCGAGGAAGGACTGTTCAATGTCGACGTCTGTATGGTTCTCGACACCAGTAGCTGGTCGCAGCTCAATCGTGTCGGCAAGCTTCTCCGGAAGTCGTCCGGTCGACGCGTCGTGATCGACCATCATGTCAGCAGTGATGACATGGGGGCCGAGATATTCAAGGACACAACATCCGCGGCCACCGGAGAACTGGTCTTCGAGTGCCTGCAGGCCCTGGGAGTGACGATCACTCCGGAAATCGCCGTGGCGCTGTACTGTGCCATCGCGACAGACACGGGCTGGTTTCGATTCAGTTCTACGACTGGCCGAACCATGCGGATTGTGGGGCAGTTGATCGATGCCGGAGCTCGACCGCAGCAGATTTACGAGAACCTCTACGAGCAAAACTCGGCGGCTCGCATGCAGCTCATGTCTCGTTCGCTCGCGAGGATCACGCTGGCGGAAGGGGGGCGCCTCGCCTATACGACTGTGCTGTGGAAAGATTTCGAAGAAACGGGCGCCCATCCGTCCGATACCGAAGACTTCGTCAACCTCTGCCTGACGATTGCCGGAACGAAAGTGGCCTTCATGGCGGTCGAACAGCAAAACGGTCAGACGAAAATCAGCCTCCGCAGCCGGATGGGACTCGATGTGGCAAAAATCGCAGGGGACATCGGCAGGCTTCTGGTACGGTCCTCTCGGGCCCCTTGGTGGCTGCCCGGGAACGCATTCTAACGGCGATTTGCGAAGAGCTGGCGGCAGTCGATTCCGCTGCCGAGTGAAACGCGGGCCGGGATTCACACTTGCTTTCAGGGGGCTTCTCCGTTCCAATCCAGGAGTAGAGCCTACCGCAAAACGGGGCTGTGACGGCGGCTGAATTGGAGTGGCCGACCCTTCGCAGTCGCCGACCTGGTCGTCCGCCGCAGCGCGAGTCTTCGGCACTTGGGCGACTGCACCTGCCTGATAGCCTGCCATGAGTTCGAATTGAACCACGTGATTGATTCCAGTTTGACGCAATACCGCCGGAGATCGGCCAGAATGTCCTCGCCTCTCAGCCGAAGTTGATCCATTGCCCCGAGAATTCGGTGGTGACACCGGTCGCCGTTTGGGGGGGAGGACTTTCGGCGGGAGGCTATGAGAGTCCTGAACAGGAGCCGAATGTGAATCCAAACGTTAATGAGAGTGCGACTGCCGGCCATCCGTCAGTGTCGCCTCTGCCCGGACCTGCCCCGGCGGAGGCCGGCGGGACGGTTCAAGGAAGCCCCAGACGGAATTTCCTGGTTGCATTCTGGGCTGCGGCAATCAGTGGCCTGGTTGGCGTGGTACCGGTCGTGGCGGGAGTTGTGCACCTGCTGGATCCCATCCTCCGGAAGAAGTCAGGCGGCGGGACCGACGACGGGTTTGTCGAAGTCGCCAGCCTGGACGCACTGCCGGAGAATGGCGTGCCACAGCAGTTCACCGTGACGGCGGACTTTGTTGACGCGTGGACGGCACTTCCCAATCGTCCGTTAGGGGCAGTCTATTTGCACCGTGTTCCGGGCACGGACGAGGTGCAGGCTTTCAATGTGATTTGCCCCCACCTCGGTTGCAGTGTGGAATACCGTTCGAACGACGAGGAGTACTACTTTCCCTGCCACGAGAGTGCTTTCAAGCTGGATGGGAGCCGAAAGAACTCCATTCCACCGCGTGGCTTGGATTCTCTGGAAGTCGCCGTTCGCGACGGCAATGTGTGGGTCAAGTTCGAGAACTTCATCGGCGGTCGTGAGGAGAAGATTCCCGTATCATGAACAGGTTTCTAAACTGGCTCGACGATCGCACCGGAATCCGTCACTCGTTGGACGAGGCTTTGTACGAACCGATTCCCGGTGGCGCACGTTGGCGCTACGTCTGGGGTAGTACGCTTGTCTACACGTTCGTGTTGCAGGTCATCACCGGGATTTGCCTGTGGATGTCCTATGCCCCCAGCGCTCAGACGGCATGGGAGAGCGTATACTACATTCAGTACCACATGGCGTGGGGCTGGCTGGTACGCGGTATCCATCATTACGCTGCACAGGCGATGGTGGTGCTGTTGGCCTTGCACTTGATGCAGGTGGTCATCGACGGGGCGTACCGGGCGCCGCGAGAAGTTAACTTTTGGCTGGGCATGGTTCTCTTGGCGTTCGTGCTCGGGCTGTTGCTGACGGTGTACCTGCTGCCGTGGGACCAGAAGGGGTACTACGCCACTCGGGTTGCAACCAACATTGTGGGTGTCACCCCTGTCATTGGAACGCCGCTGCAAAAGCTGGTTCAGGGTGGGGCCGACTACGGCCATCACACCTTGACGCGGTTTTTCGCAATGCACGCGGGTGTTCTGCCAGCGCTGATGGTGTTCTTCATCATGCTGCACCTGGCGGGATTCCGTCGACATGGTGTCACCGTGGCCGACCCCAATCGGGGGCCCGATGCAACCTTCTGGCCGGATCAGATTCTGAAGGACGCGGTCGCGATGCTGGCCGTCCTGGTGACCGTGCTGGGGCTGGCCATCTTCCGAGGAACGGAACTCAGCCCCCCGGCCGACCCGTCGTCCCCATTCTCGGCTGCCCGGCCCGAGTGGTACTTCCTGTTCCTGTTCCGATTTCTCAAGTTTGAGGCGATTGAACACGTCGGTCTCGCGTTTGGAGCCATCTACGTTCCCAGTTTGATCATGCTGGGACTGCTCGCAATGCCGTTGGTTGCCCGCTGGAAATTCGGTCACAAGTTGAACGTCGGGTTCATGACCTTTCTGATGGTGGGAATCGGGTATCTGACCGTGTTGGCGATGTGGGAAGACGCGCACGATCCGGACTATCAGCGGGCAGTGGCAACCGCCGAATGGAAGGCCGAACGCGTCAAAGAGCTGGCGA
The DNA here is from genome assembly GCA_937975745.1 of uncultured Planctomycetaceae bacterium. Classification (GTDB taxonomy): domain Bacteria; phylum Planctomycetota; class Planctomycetia; order Planctomycetales; family Planctomycetaceae; genus CALJUK01. Next base: position 5,323 of record CALJUK010000062.1, read on the forward strand.
TGGCCGAAGCTGGCATTCCGGTGACCGGTGCCGTCACGTTGCTGCAGAACGACCCGTTGACGCAGGGGCCGCAACTTTTCGCACAGCATTGCGCCAGCTGTCACCGCTACAACGGAAGCGACGGAACAGGCCAGCCGGTTGTCGAGATGGTCAACGGTGTCGAACGGGAGGTTCCTGGGACGGCAGCCGACCTGGGGAACTTTGGAAGTCGGGAGTGGACCAAGAATGTTCTCGTCAACTACGAGCACCATTTCGCGCCGCTGAAGAACGCCAGCCAGGAGATCGCCGAGCGATTCCTCGAAACGGGCGACATGGTTGGGTGGTGCCGTGAAAACAAAGACACGCTGCAACAGCCCGAGAATGCTGAGAGTCTGCAGGCGCTAGTGGAATTCGTCTTCGCTCAAGGAGAGCGACAGGACTTGGCTGCTGCCAACTCCGAATTAGTCGCTCAGGGACGGGACATCTTTAGCGGTGGCCAGTTGGCCAATGGCAGTTTGACTTCGGCCTGCACCGACTGCCACTCGATGATTCCCATCGGAGGAGGCGAAGCCTTTGAAGATGGTTACGCTCCCACCTTGACCGGTTACGGATCGGCTCAATGGCTGAAAGAGTTCATCGTCGATCCGGCAGCCGAAAAGTTCTACGGCGAGGAGAACGCCATGCCGTCCTTTGGCGGGAAGGTAAGCGACCACGACATTGACCTGCTCGTCCGCTGGATGACGGGAGACTACGTTCCCACAAAGACCCATCCCATCGGTCAGCATTCCGTCGAGACGAGCGAGCCATCGCCTCAGCCGGAAGCCGACCATGCCGCGGAGTAGCCGCCTGAAATTTTGGTCCATCAGGGGGATCAGGCGTTCGCCGCGGCGAGAATGTCCGGTTTCAGCCGGTTGAGTCCTTCTTCCACGGACACAATTGGCTGGTAGCCGAAGTCGTTTTCGGCCCGGCGGATGTCGTATTCGTGCGATCGCCCCAACTGCAATGCCAGAAAACGTGTCATCGGGGGTTCCCCTGGGAGACGCAGCAGGCGATACATCGCTTCGCAGGCGATTCCCATGCGGTAGGCCGCGTCAACGGAAATCGACTTCGTCACTGGCGGAAGACCCGCCATCGCGAGCAGCTGATCGATCCATTCCCACAACTTGACGGACTGTGGTTCGTTGATGAAGTACGCCTTGCCCGCCACGGGGGACGTTTCGGAAAGTGCATCGGCCGCCAGTAGATGCGCATGGGCGACATTCTCGACGTAGCTCATCGAGATCAAATTCTGGCCGTCACCGACACGACGCAGCCGACGCGACTTGGCCCGGGCAATCAGTCGCGGGATGAGGTGATGATCGCGCGGTCCCCAAATGAGGTGTGGACGGATCGACACGGTCGCCAGACTGTTGAAGCCGTCGGCCTCCAGCACCGCCTTTTCGGCCAAGGCTTTGGTGTGGGGATAATGGCAGAGATAGCGCTTGGGATAGGGGTAGTCTTCGTTGACCTGCAGGTGCTCTGTCCCGTCGTAGATGACACTGGGCGAACTGGTGTAGACCAGCTTAGGAACATGCTCTGACTTGCAGGCCTCGATGATGTGAAACGTTCCCTGGGTGTTGACCCGGTAGTATTGCTTCCACGGCCCCCAGATCCCCGGGAGAGCGGCCACGTGGAAGACGCAATCCATCCCCGCACAGGCCGCGGTCACCGCGTGTCTGTCGCTGATGTTGCCCTGGTGCCATTCGACGCCCAACTGCTCCAGCTGCTCGTGACGATGGCGGCAAAAGACACGCACGGAATCTCCCCGAGCGATGAGTTGCTCGACGATGTACTGTCCCAGGAAGCCACCGCCTCCTGTCACAAGTGCTCTCATCCGGCCCTGCTCCTCCTGTGTCATCTCAGTGCTGTGTCGCCTCAGTGAGTGGGTACGTCAGGCGAGGACACCCTCATGAGAGTTGCTGCGTCGCCCAGGGGGCCAGCTTCTCGCGGAATATTTTGACATTGTGCCGAATATCGACCGGCAGCGATGGGTGGAACAGCACGGTCTGGATGTTTTCCGTCAGAGGATTGCCCCGCGCGAGCTGCAGCAATTCCTCGGTCAGTTGTGACCGATCGGATTCGTCCCGGGGAAATTGATCGGGAAACGGCTCGGCGATGATCACCGGACGTTGGTCGGGTCGGTCCCCCACACCGACAAGTGCCGATCTGTAGATCTGGGGATGTTCATTGAAAATGGCTTCACATCGGACGGTAAACAGCGGACCAGTCTTCGTATGGACGATGTGCGCTTTGCGCCCACAAATCCACAGCCTGTCCTGAACGTCAAGATATCCGACATCCCCCATCCGATGCCAGAAAGTCTCTCCGTCGGAAATCTTGGCGAGGCGGGTCGCGTCGGGCCGGCGGTAGTACTCGCGGGTCGCCATGGGACCGCGGACAATGATCTCACCGATCTCTCCGGTCGGCAATACGTCGGCCTTTCCGATCTCTTCAATCGGCGCGTCCTGGATCGCGATGATTCGGATGTCGACATTCGGGAATGCGGTTCCGACACAGACGCCCGCGCCGCGACGAGTTTGGGTGGCGGTTTCTTCCAGAATTGTGCGGCCGTCGAGCACCGCCACGGGCAGAGACTCGGTGGCGCCGTAGGGTGTGTGGATGTCGGCACCCGGTCGCGTCAGGACCTTGCGCATCCGGTCCACAACGTGGATCGGCACGGGAGCTCCTGCGGAAAAGACCCGCCGCAGGTTTTGCAGTGTGATCCCCTCCCGTTCGGCGTAACGTCCAATCCGATTCCACATCGCTGGCGAACCAAACGCTTGAGTGACGCCCTGGTCACGCATCGCCCGAATGATTTTCCGCGGCTCGACGTTGGCTGGTCGCGTGGGGTTCATGTCGGGGACAACCGTTGTCACGCCCATTGCGGCGTTGAACAACGCAAATAGTGGGAAACCGGGCAGATCGACTTCTCCGGGCTCGATATTAAATCGTCGCCGAAGGAGATCTACCTGTGCATCGAACATGCCGTGTTCGTAGAGAACACCTTTGGGAGGTCCCGTACTGCCGCTCGTGAAGATGATGGCTGCGGGGTCGTGGCTTTGTGTGGAGGCAATCGAGAACGGCGCTCGGCCAAGTTCACGTAGCTGTCCGTAAGTCTTCCCCCCCCAAAACCAGCGTCGCCCGACGGTCACATTGAAGCGTGCTTTGGGAAACTTCCCAGCCATCGCCAGTCGAATGACATGGACGGAGGGGATCGCGACAAAACCCTCTGGTTCGACCTCCGCGAGGCAGCGGAAGATACTGCTACGTCCCATTCCCGGATCAATCAAAACCACGACGGCACCGAGTTTGAAAATCGCAAATGTGAGGGCGATAAACTCGATGCTCGGGCGGACCATCAGGACCAGCTTGACACCTGGACCGACCCCCATTTGTTGCAGGCCCGATGCCAACCGATCGCTTTCGTCGTCGAGTCCCCGAAACGTCAACTGGACGTAGCGGGCGTTTCCATCGCGATCTTCGCCATTGGGAGCGACGACGCCCAGGACATCGGGCCAGGAGGCGGCTGTCTGCTGCAAACGCTGCGCGATGTTCACACGCCCGCCGACCAGCGGAAGTGTGTCCCTTGGTGACGTCAGGCCAGATCGAAAGGGCGTTTCTTGCGTGTCCACCGGTTATTGCCTGGCTGTACCGTCATGCGCGAACAAGAATCTCACCTTTGCCCAACTCCAGCAGGTCCCCCGAGTGCCGACGGTAGTTGGCCTCCCAGGCTTCGGCCGGCACGCAAAACCCATGTCGGGTGAGTTGCTGGAAATACCACCGCAGGAATGCTGGCTGATACTGGCAGTCGTAGCGAAAGGTCGGCAACATGGCAGGCGATTCGTCCGTGCCCACGAGGGCGATTGTTCCCCGCTTCATGCCGGCACCGGGACGGATGCCACATTGGCCGCAGATTAGAATGGTGCCGGCAATCATCGCGAATCCGACGGCGTCTCCCGCGTTGCCGCCGACCGCAATCAACCCCCGTCGCATCGAATGTCCGATTTCGTTGCCAGCATTGCCGTCAATGAGGATCAGGCCGTCGGTCATACCGCGGTGCCCCCCGCGGTAGGCAGATCCGACCAGGTGGCCCGCGTTTCCCTTCACGCGGATGATTCCGCCGTGCATTTCGGCCCCAACCCAGTCGGCCGCGTTTCCTGTGACGAGAATCTCTCCCCCGGACATTTCCGCGCCGAGATGCATCCCCGCGTTGCCTTCCACGCGAATTCGACCGGCTGACAATTCGCTGCCAATCAGTTTGACGTGGCTGCAGTCCCCCTCCCAGACCAGTTCCTGATCGTTGGCCGCGCTGCCCGACACGTCGAAGAACTCGGCCAGCGGGACCTGTTTATTTCCGTATTGCACTCGTGTCTGGCGGACTTCGTCGAGCGACTGTTCACGGACGGCTTCCAGCCGCACACTGTCGACTTCGACGGGAATGCTGGTTTTTTCGCGGAGTGAGATGACTAACGGCATGGGGTGTTCGCACAAGCCGGGAAGGTTTGGGAGATTCGGACCGACAAACTCGGTGTCGATTCCAAGCGATGACGTACGCTACATCGGTGTCGATCGGAAAACAAGCCGTCCGTGCAAACGACGAAAACGCACTCCCTCTCGTGCCCGATGTGTGGTGCAGCGGGCTATCGCGTGGGGTAAGTAACTTCGCTCTGGAGGAGATCGAGGAACTTGCGGGCTGCAATGTATTCGTTGGCAGGCATGTCTCGTATGAGTGACTTCAACTGGTTTTGCATCGTGCTGGCGGTCGTCGTGACTTCGGAAATCATATCCTGATTCGCCCCGGTGTGGGCGCGGACGGAAAACAGTTCGTCCAGCCGGTCTCGATCTTCGGCAAAGCGGGCGTCTGTCAAGGCGGCTGGCCAGTCGAGTGCCCCCGTCACGGGGTCCAGCTCGGTGCGGCTGATGCGGGGCTCGTCACGTGCCGCGAGAAATTCCTGAGCTCTCTCTCGGTCGGCTCGCTTCCGGGCGTAGTATTCTTCCCGTGACTGCCTCCCCTTCTCTTTGTGCTCAAGATAGGTCTCGGTCCATTTCTTCTTGTTATCGATGTACTGCGAACGCGCCTCTTCGTAACTCTTGATGGCTTCTGCTCGGTCACGCGATGCCTCACCCGAGGCACGGATCATTTCGGCGGCGCCCTGGGCCTGTGCTCCGGCGGCGGTCATCCCGTAGCCGTAGGGCGAAACACCGACGTAAGGGTTGTACGGCGCGAACGGGTTCACCGACAATCCGACGGAAGGCCGTCCGCCTCGTCCGACGCCAATTCCTACGCCCACACGTTGAGCCGACAGAACGCCAGCAAGACTGAGAGTCAGGACCAGAGCGGCAATGAAGGGGGCGTGGACTTTCATGGAATCGGGCTGCCTGCACGAAGTCTCGAAGAGGGACGGTATCTCGATGACGGATTGTTCACGAGTTGGACCGTCTCGCTGGTGGTCAGGTGGAAAGGCGGTCCCCGTTCGTCAAAGGTGATTGTAGACGCTCCGAGTTGGCTTCTCTACCGAATTGACGTATGAATGGCCGCAATTACACACGCGGTGTCGTGGAGACGGGGGCGTCTGTTGACATCGTCTCGAGGGTAACCTGTCTGCCGTGTGCGTGCAAAAACGCCACGAGTGGCCGGTCGGAGCGTGGATCTGGAACGGAGCCTGACCGTAAGATAGGACCAGCCAATCTGGTGGATTCACAATCGTGTGAATCATCGCTCACGGCCGACATGGACGGGCGCTCGCGTTGAAACGGGAAGATCACAATGCAAGTTACGACGCTTCAATCACGCTTTGTTCGTCCGAATGTGTTCATCCGGGCTCTTGCGGCGACGGCCATGACATGCGCGGCGGTGTTCGACCCCGTCTGGGTACTGGCGGCCGATGTCGATTCACTGAGGGACAAACTCCGCGGGGGCGAGGCAAGCGAACAGACCGCGGCGGCAGCCTCGTTGGGAGGGTTGGGAGCCCTGGCTGTGCAAGCGGTTCCCGATCTGATCGCGGCGATTGGTTCGTCCGATCTGGCGGTCCAGTACGAGTCTGTTGTGGCGTTGGGACGGATCGGACCGGCGGCGCACGTGGCTGTTCCCAAACTGACAGAACTGTTGTCCGGCGACTCGGCACTCTTGCGACGCGCGTCAATCGAATCGCTGGGGAAGATTGGACCGCGAGCCCAGCCGGCTGTCCCGAAGCTGCGTGAACTCATCGCCCACGATGATGCGTTCATCAGTGTGCCGGCCGCTTGGGCATTAGTGGGAATTGTTGGCCAGGCAGAGAACATCTCGGCGGAGGTGGTTCCCGTGCTGATGAAAGGGCTCGCGTCCAGTTCCGATGATGTGCGGCGGACAGCTGCTGCCGCGCTAGCGGAATTGGGGGGCGAAGCTGCGGTCTCTGCACTCAGCCAGACCATTCGGACGGGCAACACTCTGGCGGTTGTCGCTGCGAGTGAATCGCTCTCCATGATGGGGACAACCTGGGAAGATGCACTTCCGGCGCTGGCAACTCGATTGAAATCAGAACGAAATCTGGCTGGCCGTTGGAATCTGGTGCGAGCTGTCGGTTCGGTCGGCGGCGACGACCCCGCTGCCGTCTCGGCCGTGAAGTCGCAGTTGAAAGACGCCGAGTCGGTGGTCCGTGTTCATGCACTGTATGCGGCCGGTGCGCTGGGTCCGAACGCGGGTTCACTTGTTCCGGACATCGCCGAAGCATTAGACGACCCGGAGCCCGCGGTCCGCCGGGCGGCGGCAACGGCATTGGGAGAGATCGGCCCGGGTGCTGTCTCCGCCGTCGATGCGCTGGGACGCGCCTTCGGAGATCGGGAAGGAGTTGTCACTCTGGCTGCGGCCGAAGCGCTCGCGCGGATCGGCCAGCCGGCTGTTCCAGTGCTGGCGAAGCAATTGGAGGACCCTGCGTTTCAAACGCTGGCCGCTCATGTTCTTGCGCAGATTGGTCCCGCTGCCGCTGCGGCCGTTCCGGAACTGGCTGAACTTCTCGAGAGTGATGACGAAGAAACGGCGATGGCGGCCTACGCCGCACTCGGCATGATTGGGGAAGAAACTCGCGTGATTGGTCCCGAATTGCATCGAATTCTACGTGAGGGAGCCAGTCCGCGGCGTCGGGCGGGGGCAATCTACACGTTAACCAAGTTGGGTGACGAGACCATCGTGCCACAGTTGAGCGAACTTCTTTCTGGCAAGACGGATCCGATCCTCCAACTGGCCGCTTCCTGGTCGCTGGTGACATTCACACCCGACGATGCCGACTTGGTGCAACAGGCATTGCCTGTGTTGGCATCCAACTTAAATCACCCGCGCCCGAACGTGCGACGGGAACTCATTGCGTTGTTGGCGAGGTTGGGGGCGTCAGCTGAGCCCGCTGTCCCGACGCTGATGGAGGTTGTCCGCAATGATCCAGTCCCAGAAGTCCGGCCAGATGCGTTGCCA
>CALJUK010000063.1 GCA_937975745.1 uncultured Planctomycetaceae bacterium
ATCGATTGCCGAAGTCATCGAACGTCAGTCCGAATTGTCCCACTCCGCTGATGGCTTCATACTTGCCCGTCAGCGGGTCAAATCGAAAGTCCATCCCACTGATTGAGACTTCTTTGGCCTCCTGCGACCATTCCGGGCGGACTGCGATGACCGATCCACCACGCAGTCCGTTGGCGATGTAAATCTGGTTGTCCAGGCCGAGCTTGGGGTGATTGGCCCGGAGTTGGGAATTCTCGGCCTCAAATCCGGTGAACCACGGAATGTGCACGTCCGCCTTGCCGTCGCCGTCTTCATCACGAAGGTACGCAACCGTTCCCGCGTAGGTCGCGATCACACCGCCTCGCCAGGGTTGGATCCCGGTGACGAAAGGCAACTCGACGGCAAAATCGACGGCCGTTTCGTAGACTCCATCGCCGTCCTTGTCCGTCAGCGTTTTGATTTTCGAGAGTGGGGCCGCATTCGGGTCAATCGGGCCAATCTGATAATCCCGCATTTCGACCACCCACAGCGTGCCTGCTTCGTCAAAGGCGATCGCCACCGGATCGATGACGGTCGGTTCCGAGGCGATCAGCTCGGCCTTCAAGGCGGGATGCAGTTCCAGATATTTCAGTGAGTCGTCCGGAGCGATGGGCCCCGTCGGTGACTTCTGGCGGTTGTCGGCTGTTCTCTCAGCAGCTGTGTCGGCGTTGGGTTCCGCTGCGCTGGCCGGAGCCGCTCTCAGTGAAATGGCCTGAGAAATCCCCAGAAAAATCCCGATGGCAAACAGCACACCCAAGGTCAGCAGACTGACTGTGGATTTGCTCTTCGGGGACAAGCTGATAACGGTCATGTTCGATCTCCGGAGATAGTCGCAGATTCAGATGTCGAGCCGGTCATCCGTGTGGGCTGGCAGCGTGTCGCTCGTTCTGAGCAGCCGATGATCGTCGACGTGTTGGTTCGTGGAAGTGTGTTGACTTGGGCAGGTTCGCGTCAGCAACCACTTCTAATGTAGACTGGGACGACCAAACTGTCGAGTCGCCCGGACGAGCGAGGCCGATCGGTCACCAGCACCGCCGCCCTCGTGAGTCGAAACGGCATGTTTCATGATTCATTGAATGAGGAGTCTGCATGTGGGCATTCGTACCATGGCCCTGTTAATCGCGCGTGTTGTAACAGCCGCCTGGGTGGGGGCGGCCGTCCTGTTCGTCATCACGTCCGTTCGTGAGGTCTCGCATCCGGAAATTGATACCGCCACGCGCAATCTGCTCCCGGGAATCCGTTTCCCGGCTTACTACGCCACAGGAATCATTTTGATGGGCGCGGGCCTCCTGTCTGCATCGCTGGCAGCCGGGCATCCCCAATTGTCCCGCTGGCGGAGGCGAACAACGGTCGCGTTGCTGAGCTTGGCGTTTGTCTGTATGTGTGTCGACTATGTTTGGATCTACTCACCGTTGTTGGCCGTGCTGTCGGCCGAGTCGATGGTCAAACCGTCCGAGTTTGTCGGCTACCACCGGGCATCGGAGATGATCAACGGGTTCGAATTGGTGCTGGTGCTGGTCGCCGCCGGCCTGCTTTCGCTGGCTCCCGAACGGCCCGTCCCGTCACCCGAGAGCTAAGTCTTGCCAATTTCCGGTGTAATGCGGATCGGGCGACAACCATTGGGACTTTGGGCAGCGACCTTGCCGGCTGTGGAGGCTGGGGGATGCGGGAAAAGGAACGGAGTTTTGGGGCTGACTCCGTCCGAAGCGGGTTTATCGGCATTGCGCGGGCCGTCGGGCGGGCTTCCATTGAACTTAAAGCCCGGGGCGGAACGATGAACAGAAGGCGAAGTTGCGCACGTCACCACCAGTCCATCCACGATTCCACGATGCCACGTATGGCCTGGCACGTATGCCTGTCGAGTGCCGCGCAGAACCCGCGGTCGTCGTGCGTCCACCGTCCTTCGGCCCATGATCGGATTCGTAGGATTGGCCGTCAGACCTTGTGACGGATGCGGTCGTGCAGGAACCGATTACGAGTTGTGAAGCGATTGGACGTTTGACGAACTGTCTCGGCTGGGAAAACGTCTGTTCGGGGAAATTTCCGTTGTTTGGGGCCGGCGCGATCTCGTAGGATGGGTTGTTTGTGTCGTTTGCGTATTGTTTGCGATGTCGGTGATGGGGCCTGAGCGAGTCCATGTCTCGGCCTCGAATTCATGGGATCAAAATGAACGGGCTGGTTCGACCTGCACGATATCGAGTCGTACTCGCGGTGGCGGGGATGGTCTCGTTGTCGCTGTTGACGACCCTTCTGCCGACAAACGGTGTCCTGTTCGCTCAGGAGCCGGGTGCGACTGACGCGGGACAGTCGACCGGGGGCAATTTGGCGTCGGAGGATTCGCCCCTTCTGCTCGAGCCTAAGACTCCGGATGAAATGTTCGACGCGGTCGTTGTACTGACCGATCTGGCTCGGCCGAAACTGGCGGCGGATTACCTCTCTCGGCTGGTGCAGAGTAATCCGTCGGACGACGCGATCCTCAGGATGCGGCAGAAGCATGGCCCGGCGGCTTTTCTGCGGCTTGCCAATCTTCCCCAGATGCAGCCAAGTGCGAATATTTTGCTCGATCGGATGAACTCCGCATACGAGAAGTGGGTGAGCGATCCAGGTCGGATTGGGGAACTGATCAACGAATTGCAGGCAGGCCCTCGCGCTCGTGAGGCAGCGCTTCTACAGCTGCGAAGCGCCGGTGCTTCGGTCATTCCCCCGATGGTGACACTTCTGTTGGATACGTCGCAGAAGGCCCGCAACGATGTAATCCTGAACGCCATCCTGCGGATGGGATCTGACGTGGTTCCGCCGCTGTTGGCATCGCTTGATGCACCGGATGATGACTTCAAGTCGGCCATGATCGACCTGCTCGGGGGGCTCGGAAGTAGCGAGGCGGTTCCACATCTGTGGTACTACGCATTTTCCGAGAACCAACCTTCCGGCGTGGGATTGGTCGCCAAGACCGCGCTCTCCAGAATACTTCAGGCGCCGGCTGAGCGGGTGGCTCGGGTGTCCGCGTACGGGGTAGAACGGGAACTCCGCCGGCAAGCGGTTGAATATCTGGCGGGGGACCACCCCTGGGAATTGACCGACAGCGGCATGGTTTCACTCTGGGTCTGGTCACCCGAGGCCAAGACGGTCGTGTTGCGTCAGGTCCCTCCCAAGTCTGCAGAGCTGTACCTGGCAGCACGGTTTGCGCGGCAGGCGTTGGAAATCGCCCCGGATAGTTCGGCCAACCAGACCGTGTATCTGGGAATTCTACTGGAAGATGCGGCGTACGAAGCGGGGGCG
>CALJUK010000064.1 GCA_937975745.1 uncultured Planctomycetaceae bacterium
AGCCCAGACTACAATGTGCCTTGGGATAGGCGATCTCGAAGACGTCTTCCAGAATACGGATCTGGGCCCGTTCGACGGCGACAATCATCAAGAGGGTCTGCCCGTAATTCGCGAGTGTTCCTTCCTGACGTTCCCGCACGCGCGTGACCAGATCGACGGGCTGCCCGAGCGTATCGGAAGCGATCCGCGAGGCCTCTTCCAGAGCCTGTTCGACGTACCGTCCATACACCGGATGAGCCAGCAGTTCCGGAGACTTCCCCATGTTGGTCACGTTGTAGCCACGAAACGCGAATGACGTGACGCCGATCTTCTCCTTCAGCTGGGCGGGAGTGACCGGCGGAAGTGGTTCGGATTGGGGTTGGGGGACTTCGTTAATCATGGAACGGCAGCATCCTGCTTGGGCCCGACCCCGGGCGCTGTTTCATGGACCGGCAGTGAACTTCGGCACAACACGTTACAACACGTTACAACACGTTTTTCGCAAATCCATCAACTGTCGCAACCGGCGCGAAGTATGCGATAGGCCTGGTGTGTCGCAAAACGGCCGGCAGAAATCACCTGCTCGACATTCGAGAAATCAAACCATTCGATCGTGGGCAGATCCGGGTGAATCAGTACATCCGCTAGCTGGCGTGCCTGTGCGCGACACAACTGTTCGCTAACCTCATCCATCCGGACCAGGATCTCCATGGCTGTGTCACAAGCTGCAACACGTTTCATCGGAGAGCTCACATCAACTGCCACCAGCCTTTGAGGATCGTATGAGCGGGCAACCATTGTCGGCAGAGAGTTGACCACACCCAGATCGCAGCACAGCATTCCGTCAATCGATACGGGAGGAAACATTCCCGGCACTGCGCACGATGCACGCACAGCCTGCCGCAATGAACCCCGCTCGCAGACGACGGTATGTCCACTCCGTAGATCCACAGTGACGATGCTCAATGGAATCAGTGCATCCTCGATATTCGCGTCGGGCAGCAGATAGTCGACCACCTCGTGCAGAATGATGCCCGGCAGCAATGCCGGTTGAGTGACGATGCGAACGAGCCGCTGGTTGCCGCGCAGATATTGCAGAACACGATTATACCAGCCATAAAGCCCCCCGACGTCGGCATCCTCGTCGTCGGCCGCGGCGCCGAATAACGTGGCCTGATGCTTCTGGAATTGGGGGGACAGCAGGAACTGCAGTGTCCGGCGCTGGATCGCATGAATGTCCTGATCAAAGGCAAACATCGCGCCGGCGATACTGCCACTCGAGAGGCCGACAATTCGATCGAACTCAAACCCTTGTTCGAGCAATGCCTCGATGGCCCCCAAATGTGCAAAGCCGCGCGCTCCACCGCCTCCCAACGCCAACGTCAGTCTTGGTAACTCCATCTCTGTTCCATCCTGAGACGTCTCATCCGCGTTGTGGCTTGCAAAGCGTACCTGTCTCCACGGTATCTATCTCAACGGTCGCAATTCTCGAAAATGGTCGCAACACCTTGTCCTTGGCCGACGCACATCGTCGCCAGGCCATACCGGGCGCCGCTGTCCCGCATCCGGTGCAAGAGCGTGGTGGCAATCCGCGCTCCGCTGCCACCCAGTGGATGTCCAATGGCAATCGCGCCACCGCGGGTGTTGACACGATCGGTCCCTTCTCCCAGAAGCTTCAGTACCGAGAGAACCTGCACGGCGAACGCTTCATTCAGCTCGATGCACTCCATATCACTCCAGCCGAGATTGGCTCGCTGGAAAACCCTCTGAACCGCTGGTACCGGGCCGATGCCCATCTCGCTGGGATCGACACCTGCGACAGCCATCGCGACAACGCGTGCCATCGGCTTCAGACCCAACGCGTCGGCCTTCGCCTGTGACATCACCAGCATTCCGGCGGCACCCACATTGAGCGGCGAACTGTTGCCCGCGGTCACACTTCCGCCGGCAGGGTTAAAGACGGGTGGCAACGCGGCCAGTTGGGCCAGACTGGTATCACCACGAATGCACTGGTCGACCGTCATCAACTCTTTGCTTCCTTCCGGGGTGTGCCCCCAGGTCGGAAGAACTTCCGCAGCAAATTCACCCCGGCTGGTTGCCTGACTGGCCAGTTCGTGACTGCGGTGGGCGAATTCATCCTGCTCGGTCCGCGAGATGCCATACTTGCTTGCCAGGTATTCGGCCGTCAAACCCATGTACATAATCGCTTCGCTATGCCGACGAAACAGCGACGGACAGGGATCGTACCCCTTGGTCATCGGCACGTGGTCCATGTGCTCGACACCGCCGGCAATCTGCACGTCCTCGACCCCGGCCATGATGTTGACGGCGGCATCATTGATGGCCTGCAGACTGCTGGCGCAGTTGCGATTCAGCGTGACACCGGCGACGGTGACCGGCAGGCCCGCGACCAGTGCGGCAATTCGAGCGATGTCGATCCCCTGTTCACCCTGCTGTTGGACGCAGCCCCAGCGGATGTCGTCAATCACGGCCGGATCAATTCCTGTCCGTTCCACCAGTGCATTCATGACCGAAGCTGACAGATCTTCGGCCCGTTGATGACGAAAGATCCCCGTCTCGGCATTGGCCTTGCCGATCGGCGTCCGAACGGCATCCACAATCACGGGCTGATTCATTTTGGCTTTCCCCTGCGGTGGGATTCTCGGAATGTCGTCAGGTGTTGTCGTATTCTTTCACGCAGACAGTTCAAGCCGGTTGATTGGCCGGAACGCGGTCACTTTCCCGCGGGGTAGAACGTCCGGCCCGACCTGGCCAGGTCGAGCAACAGGTTTGTTGGCTCGAAACGTTTTCCCAGCGACCTCAGCGGTTGCAGTCGTTCTACAAGCGCGGCCGCTCCAACACTGTCGGCCCACCGCAGAAGCCCTCCCCGGAACGCCGGAAAACCGGTTGCCAGAATCATGCCCAGATCGACATGGGCCGGATCTTTGACAACGTGTTCCTCGAGAACCCGGGTCGCTTCCAGAAGCATCGGCAGGATCATGCGATCGGTCAGTTCTTCCCGACTGAACTGTCGGTTGTCGATGCGATGTTTTTCCAGCAGAGGTTGAATCTCCGGAGCCGCCTCGGGACGCCCCTTCTTTCCGGTGAATCGGCGAAAGCCGGAACCCGACTTCTTTCCCCGCCGCCCCGATTCGACAAGTTCGCCCAGGAGACCCGATAGCAATGCCCGGTCGTGGTAAGCCTTTTGAAGGACATCTGCCGCCGAATAAGCCGTATCGAGCCCCACCAAATCGTGCAGAGCAATCGGCCCCATCGGCAACCCGAACGCGACGGCTGCCTGATCGACATCGTCCATCAAGGCTCCTTCGCAAACCAGCTGAACCGCTTCGCTCATATAGGGCAACAGCAGCCGATTCACCAGGAATCCAGGACAGTCCTGGACGACGATGGGAACCTTTTGAATTCGCGAAGCCAACGCCGCAACAGTCGCCACAGTCTCGTCACTGGTGTCCTTGCCTCGGATGACTTCCACCAGTTGCATTCGGTCAACCGGGTAAAAGAAGTGCATTCCAACGAAACGATTCGGGTGTTCGACGGCGGCCGACATCCGCGTGATCGAAATCGTGGACGTGTTACTGGCGAGAATTGTTTCCGGACCGACAATCTTTGAGAGTTGTTTGAAGGCCTCAATTTTCAGCGATTCCTTCTCGGGAATCGCCTCGATCACGATGTCGCAATCGGCGAAGACCTTGGTGGACGTCGCCGTACTTGTCCGGGCCAGCATCGATTCTAAATCGTGAGGCGTCGCGCGGCCGATGCGCATCCGGCTGGTGACGACGTGCTTCATCCGTTCCACGCCTTCCGTCACACGTTGCTCGTCCACGTCGACCAACGTGACATTCACGTCCCGGCGAGCATGCGCGGCGGAGAGTCCGGCCCCCATCAAGCCACCCCCCAGAACACCCACGCGATCAATCTGTCGGGCAGTGACCGACGGATCATCGACTCCGCGGTCCCGTTTCACCTGTTGGTTCAAAAAGAAGACACTGATCAGGTTGGATGATGTCTCCGAACCGGTGACTTCCAGGGCATGAGCCCGCTCGCGGAGCAGCCCGGCCTCCAGTGTGACGTTGACCCCCTCGCGAATTGCCGCCAACGCAGCCAGTGGTGCCGGGTTTCGACTGGCCGTTTGTTGGGCCTTCAGTTTTCCCTCTGCGACCGCGCAGGCGAAACCCAACTGGTCCGCCGAGAGACCCATCGGCTGGGAAAGTTGTTCTCGGCGAGCCAGGTACTTGCCGTCGGTCTGCAGAATTTCGATCAGCCGCAAGCCCTCAGACTGCAGGCGATCAGTGGGAACACAATCGAATGCGAATCCGAGTTCCCGTGCCCGAACCCCGTCGAATGTTGTCCCTTGGCAGACCAGATCGATCCCGTGGTGGATACCGATCAACCGGGGCATCCGCTGCGTACCGCCCCAGCCGGGGATGAGGCCCAGGGTGACTTCCGGCAGGGCCATCTTTGTCGATGCCGCATTGCTGACGATACGGTCATCACAAGCGAGAACCAACTCGGTCCCGCCTCCCATGCAGGCTCCGTCGATTAACGCCACAACCGGAAACGGGAGACGACTGAGACGTCCGAACAGGGCGTGCCCCGCATCGAGTTCTTCGGCGATCTGTTGCGGAGTGGCTGCCCGAAGGGATGCCAGTTCGTTCAGATCAGCGCCTGCAATAAACTGCCCCGGTTTACCGCTGCGAATCAGCAGTCCGCGGAGATTCGACTGCTGCTCCCACGAATCGATCAATTGCAGCAATTCTTCACGAACCGACTTCGCGAGCGTATTGACCGGTCGATTGGGAGCATTGAACGTCAGGCACAGGACATCATTGTCGCAAATTTCGACGTTGAGCGCTTCGGTCATCGACTCCTCCTGTGCGTCACAACTGGCTATTCAATCGAGGGGGAACATCCATGGGGGCAGCCTGCGTTGAATCGGGTGGATCAGCCCTACGGCTGATCATAACGCATCAGGATTTCCGGTGCCTCGACATCGGACAGGGCCGAGAAAGATTCGTTCGCGATGCGTTGTCCCAAGTGTGTCACCGCCTTGAAATACTTGCCCGACGGGCGACGCCCGGTGATCTGCTGTTTCAATTCGCGACAGGCAATGTCGGCTGCTGCTGTTACCAGATCGTCATTTTTCCTCGCCGCGTACAGACATGTCGTCAGCATAATCACCAGTTTTTGGATTCGGCCGGACAACTCGGTCATCAGGCATTGCCGATCGGCCAGTCCGAGCTGGAATTTGGTCATCAGCGCATCGATTTCCATGCGGCTTCTCTGCAGCGAATCGCAGGCGAACTGCGTGTGAGATTGCAGCGAAGACGGCATGCTTCCGGGAACGACAGTCCGCTGCCAGCCGCCGAACGCCTGCTGCGCACGCCATTTCAGGTAAGGCACGACGGCATTGCGGAGTGCCCAGGCATGAGCCGGATTGAGCGGATTCGGTTTGCGAATGCCGGCCTTCTGCAAGGCATAGCCGATCGGTTCGAAGTACTTCTTGCCGTGCTCTTTGATGAGACCTTTGAAGAAGGCCATCCCAAGCATCTCGCCTTCCCCTTCGTAGATGCACGGTGCCAGAAATTCGTGCACATGGTCTCCGAACAGGTGTCCGTGTACGAATGCACGACCGCCGTGCGTCTTCATGAACAATTCGATGGCGGCGTGCTTCTGCATTTCGCTGCCGAAAATCTTGGCGATGATGCACTCCATCTCGCCCCGGTAGCCCTCATCGAGCAGCCAGGAGCCCCATTCGACAATCGCATCGCAGGCAACGATCAGACCGGCCAGCGATCCGATGCGCCGCTGAACCAGTTCGCGCTCAATAATCGGGGCGGCATACGTCTTTCGGTACCGTCCCCACGGCAGCATACTGGCCAGCATCACCCGCATCGTTCCGGCGGCGTTGGCGCACAAGGCAATTCGCCCACGGTTCAAACCGTGGTAAGCAATTGTCAGGCCGTCACCCTGACCCGGATCGAGCAGGTTCTCGCGGGGAACGCGGAAGTTGTGAAACTTCAAACCGTTGTTGTGCGCTTGCTTGAGTGCATGCAATCCGTAACGCACGACCTGGAAGTGCTCGTTCTCTTCAGCAGGCAGATCGGCAATCAGTACAGCCGGCTTGCCCTCGATCAGGCAGACCAGGCCCACCGTCCGGCCGGGCACCGCATTGGTAATGAAGAGTTTCTCGCCGTTGACGACGTACGAATCGCCGTCCAGTTCGGCTTTGGTTCGCAAGGCTGTCAGATCGGATCCGGCACACGGCTCGGTCAGTGCGAATGCCGAAAGACGTTCACCGCTGGCCAGCAACGGGAGATAGCGTTTCTTCTGATCGGGATTCCCGAAAGTCCGCAATGGATCGACCGCACCAATACAGCCATGCACAGAGGCGAGTCCCGCGACAGTCGGTTCGACGGTCGCCATTCGCGTCAGAAACTTGGCAAATTCGACGAACGAGGCACCGCTGTCACCGTATTCACGATCTACCAGAAGTCCCCAGTAACCAACAG
>CALJUK010000065.1 GCA_937975745.1 uncultured Planctomycetaceae bacterium
AGAGAGCCGAGAGCGCGTATCCGAAGGCCCCACATGGGGTGCCCCCTCCGGAGCCGCTCGAGCGTGTCGCGTTGCTCGGGCTAGTCCGCCAGGTTGTGGACTTCGTCACGGTCCGCCTGTAGATCGTACAACTCTTCGGCCGGCTTCGTTTCCCAGAACCGGTGTTGTTCTGGCGTCAGCTTCCCTTTGGTCGCCAGACGGGCCCAAACCTGTGTGGTGGGCGTCTGGAACATGTAGCTGACGTACTGCCCGTAGATTTTGTGGGGATTGTAGTTGCGAACGTACACAAACCGCCGGTCACGCACCGTCCGGACAAAGTCGTACCGCTCGTCCATCCGCCCGCGAAATCCAAACAGATATTCGGCCGGCTTTCCGGCGTACTTTCCGAGGAATGCCTCCCCGTGGAACTGTTCCGGAGGCATGAGTCCCGCGAGACTCAAGACGGTGGGGGCCAGGTCGACAAATCCCACCATCCGGTCCGTCGCTCCGCCGGGAGTGTAATCTGCCGGGCGCAGACTCTGAAACTTCTCCGGGATGCGGACGATCAAGGGAACGTGCAGGCCCGAGTTGTAAGGCCAGCGTTTGCTGCGAGGCATGCCCGAACCGTGATCGCCGTAGTAAAAGACGATGGTGTCCTCAGCCAGGCCGGCCTGTTCCAACTCGGCCAGAGTCTCGCCAACCAACTGGTCCATCTCAGTCAGCTTGTCGTAGTACTGAGCCCAGTCGTGGCGGACCTCGGGCGTGTCCGGGTGATAGGCCGGGATGCGGACGCCAGCCGGATCGTGCACCAGCGTATGTGGTCGCTTCCGGAGCTGGCTTTCGTGGCTGATGGTGTGATTCACGACAGCAAAGAACGGCTGGCCGGGGGCGCGATTCTTCCAGTGCGCTTTGCGGCTGGATTCATCCCAGACCACGCCCGTCTTTTCCAGATTGTAGTCTTCCTTGCTGTTGTTCGTGCAGTAGTAGCCCGCCTCCCGGAGATAGCACGGGAACATCTTCATTCCGTCCGGCAGCCGCGTCATGCTCCGCATGTGCTGTGACCCGGTCGATGGCGGGTACATCCCGGAGATGATCGTGGTCCGAGCCGGCGCGCAAACCGGGGCGTTGGACCAGCAGTAGCGATAGAGCATTCCGTCGGCAGCCAGCCCATCAATGGCAGGGGTTTTCGCATACTTATCGCCGTAACATCCCAGATGCGGACCGTTGTCCTCGCTGGTAATCCACAGGATATTGGGCCGCGGTGACTGAGCCGAGGCGGTCGCTAGCAGACCGGTCGAGAGTCCGATGGCAAGAAACGCCAGGGCGGGAACGAACACGAAACGGCAACGAACAGTGCGTGGCATGAGTCGACTTTCCCCAGACGGTCTCCCCTCCGACCGTGATTGCCGCGGGTAGGCAATTTGTCGGTGAGTGTGATCAAAATGACGATCCTAACGCGATCCGGTCACGTCGGTCAAAAAATATGTCGATCTAAGAATCATCCGGGTGTTCGCCGCTCTCACGAGACTCAGATGGGGGCCACCACATGCGGGCGGTTCGACGGCGCGTGATCGCCTTCGGACAAAATCGCGATCCCAGGTGGTCAGAGAGTTTTCCTCCAGGGGTCGGCAGCGATATCATTGACGTTTCGAAGGTGGTCCGACAGTGTTTTGGGGGGGATGGTTTCGGGAGGGAATTTGCCCCCCTTCCTGAGATTCTGCCCCGATTCCTTCGCGCCGATGCGGCTCGAGCACCCGCGATCTGCCGCAACACGCCCGACTGCGTTTCACGTCTTCCGTTGCATTCGGGTTAAACAGTCGAGCACGAAGTCCCCGGGTTCTCGCGCAACCCGCTTTTTTCCGGTATCTGACACAACGCCCTGACCAGGGCACTGACATTGACGTTCCGCGTATGAGCCCCAGCAAACCAATCCTGCGAAGCCGCCAGTTGCTGGGGAAATATCGTCTCGAACGGAAGCTTGCCGACGGGGGATTCGCGGCCGTTTACAAGGCGATGGACACGATCGAGGGAATTCACGTTGCCCTCAAGATTCCTCACGACCACCTTGTTTCGGTCGACGTCCTGGAAAATTTCCGTCGCGAAGTCCGCATGACTGCCGCGCTGGAACATGTCAACATTCTCCCGCTGAAGAATGCCAGCCTGATCGACAACCATTTTGTCATCGTCTCACCGTTGGGACAGGAGTCGCTGGCGGATCGGTTGCAGCGACGGATTGCTCTGCGGACGGCGCTCGATTTCGGGGAACAACTCATCGAGGCGGCGGCCTATGCGCACCGTCAT
>CALJUK010000066.1 GCA_937975745.1 uncultured Planctomycetaceae bacterium
AATTACGAACCACTGCAGGCCAACCTCGAACGCCGGCAAGGTATGACCACCAGGACAGATCAGCCGCTGAAAGTGATTGAACTGCCCATGCCCCGGCCCGTCATCTATGACGAGACGCGTCTGCCGGCCAGTTATGCGAACTTCTACATCGCCAACAGTATGGTGCTGGTTCCCTGTTACGGCGGGCCAGCCGACGGCCAGGCGCAGGATATCCTGGCGACCGCATTTCCAAACCGGGAGATGATCGGGATCGACTGCACCGACCTGGTGTGGGGCCTGGGCGCATTTCACTGCCTGACGCAGCAGATTCCCGCGTGAGGATTACCTTGGCGAGGAGATCATCGTCCCTCGACCTGATCGATCGGTTCTCATACACTGGAAGCAGTTTCGACTTTCCGGCATCAATTCACCGGTACATTTCAGCCCGGTTGAGACAACTCATACAGGAGCCTTCCGCGTGCATCTCTTATTGGCAGTCGATCATTCCGACGCGTCGGACAAGGCAGTGAAGTTTGTGGCGGACTGTTTCCAGAAAGCCGCGGCCGACAGCGTCAAGGTGACATTATTCCACGTTGTCGAGTCACTTCCGTCGTTTGTTGTGCCGGCCCACCACGGGGCGGAGTCCAAAGAAATCTTCGCCGAAGCAGCCGACGCCTGGGAAAAAGCCAACCAAAAGGCGGGTGAAGAACTCCTGGCGACATGCCGCGACCAGCTTGTGTCTGCGGGATTTTCCGCGTCGGCCGTTGCCGTCAAGCTGGCCCAGCGCGATTCGCTGCCGGAAGCCAAACAAGTCGTCGCCGCCCAAACAATTATTGCCGAGATGCAATCGGGAGCTTACGATGTCATTGTGATGGGACGGCGGGCCAAGTCACCGGTGAGCGATTCCTTCGTCGGAACAGTCGCCTCCAAGGGTCTCCGGGAAGCAGCCGGCAAAACCGTCTGGATCATCGACTGAACCGCTTCCGGAGTAGCGTCCAGCTGCAAAGCGGGCCAGGAAGAATCGTTTGGGGTCGCGGCGCGACGAAGTGCCGGAAGTCATTTCTAATCGGCAGTCAATTGTACGGACGCACGTCAGGCCGACCCAAACAGAGAGGTTCCCCTCATGAGGTGGACCCGATCCCGCTGTGTGTCGCCCAAGTGTGTCATCGTTCCCATCCTTTCGCTGACTGTCGTTCTCGGTTTGCTGCTGGTTCCACCCGCTCTCTTCGCGCAGACCAATACCGGTGGGGGGAATCAAGGCGGAGAGATCGGAGGCAACCAGGGTGGCGCACAGGGTGGTGGCGGAGTCGGCGGAATCTGGATCTACGCCAA
>CALJUK010000067.1 GCA_937975745.1 uncultured Planctomycetaceae bacterium
ATCTTGTCAATTTCATCCAACCGGTCCGGCGGCTCACAGTAGCTCGTTCTTACATCCTGCCACGCCATTGCGTCGCCCTTTGCGTCAATATGCGTCATCCAACAACGACACATAACAATCACATGCACACGGAGCGGCGGTCGTGCGCGTGTTCTGAATTCAACACCACCAACCGCCGCCCGGTGATGTGGGGCGTTCTGCGTCAAATCCCCGCCAACACGATATTCAGGCACAGGTCACGAAAACTGCTGCCTGCGATCACTCCCTCGCCTGTCTTGTCGAACCGCCACCATTGCCCGTCCTGCTCTTTCGTCACATGGCCGGTTTCCCACAATCGCGGCAATAAATCTAGTACCGGCAATACTTGATTGCTGTCTACCAGTTTCACCAACCCCCCGTCGCCGTCGTGGTGGCCATCAAACGGCCATGCAGCTTTCCGTTCCGGGTCGTACCAGTACCAACCGGTCCCACTGACGGACGCAGAACAATGTGTTGCACCGGAGTGCTCATTGGACGTCTGTTCTGAACTCATCGTCAACCTTTCGCACCCGGTGAACACGGTCGTTCTACGGACTCATCACTTGCCGAATACTACGCAACAACAGCCGATCTCCGTTGTACACGCATCGCTGATGGTCGCCGTCAGCAACCAACACGCGATTGATTGCATCCGCCAGACCACGCATCCAGTCGTCTGTGTTCGTCCGCTCTGCCGTCATGGCGTAGCTCAATGCCTTTTCCAACCGTTCGCCGCGTTCGTGAATCAGTTCCATTCGGTGTGCGGCAATCGCAAGCGATCCGGCCAACGCTGGCAGTCGTTCGTACGGTTCATCCCGCACTGCCGCCTCTGCTGTTCTCAAATCCGCCAACGTCGACCGTAGTTCAACGTCCGCAGAACAACAGCGTGAACCGGAGCACTCATTCACCCGCTCTCTGTTTTCCATCATCTTCCTTTCGTGCCCGGTTACGCTGGGCGTTATCTGGCATACCGTGTGATCGACCAGTCGCCCAACACCGGAAGGTTCAGGCAACACCTCAAACCCGGATTGCCGCGAATGCCTCGATACCACCCGATCCGCGTGAACGTGCATCGCCGATGCCACTGCAGCGAATAAACGCTTCGCCTGAACGCCCATGTAATCAATGACCAACTCCCGGTGTGCTCGCCATCTGTTGTCTGGCACCTTCGCAAAATGGTCAGGTGCTTGAACCAGCCAGATAACAATGCAATGAACCGGAGCACTCGCTCACGTCGTTTATGAATTCGCACGTCTTCTCCTCGTGCCCGGTTATTGCGGGCGGTTAGCCGTCAAGTCGGCTGTACCTCGTTGCATCCAGTAATCGTTCCCGCATCGCCTCGGCAACACGCCATCCGGCTACGGGTTCACCATTCCTACCGTCTTCAGCGCTCATCTTTCCGGTAGGCAACACGATCACCGGCTTCATACGAGCCGCAGAACAATCGGTTGCACCGGAGTGCTCATTCACGTCGCTCATGTAATCCTCGCTCAAATCCAAATCACCAGCGGCGGCCCGGTGATTGTGGTAGTTATACGGTAAGTTCCCGGATCGTTGCCGGCATATCGTGCGGCATCCGTCCGTTGATTAAGTCGTGCGTGAAATAGATCGTCTCATTCCATTCCGCGAACGGTTTCGGGTCTGTCAGCGTCGCAAGCCACTCCCCGAACTTCGTGACAACGCCACACCACGGCACGCCATTGCCACTCGACAATTGAACTTTGTCCTTGGTCACGTTGTTCGCCTCGATCCACATCTCCGACTTCAGCCGCCGCTTTGTGCGGTTCAACTCCTCGGCTCGCTTATTCAGTGGTTCCAGTTGCTGGCGTATCTCAGCCAACTCGTTGTCAATGTCCGTGATCGTACGTGTCATGGCAAAAACCGTATAACAATGCGTTGAACACGGAGCCGCGAATCTCTTGCCAGTCGCACTGCGACAACGGGGTCAGCCGGCGGGGCTGACCCGCACGCATCAAGTAACTGAATCATGTCAGGCCACGGTATTTCGACCGTTTGGCTTTCATTGAAGTCGCGTTTCTTCATGTCGCTCCGCCGTTATCTGCCAAACACGGATGCGACGAATCGCCGGAACAGTGATCGAGAAATGCGAGTTCCGCACTCGGTGCAAATTCCGAAGCGGCGAGAACAAGGCTCGCAAACTTTCAACCCTGTGTGGGGCCTTTCTCCGGTCCCAACGCAGAGACGTTCCATCGGACACGGGCACAACATCGCACCACCAAGAATCATTCGTCGAGCGAACGGAAGCGATTTACAAGATTGGCACACCATACTCTCTCTCTTTCATCCGTTATGTGGACAATTCAGACCCGAGCTATCTTAGAACGTCTTCACACAACATCTTCTGTCCTGACGCGTTTCCACTCAGATACGACTACCGACAACTGTTCCAGCGGTGCCCATGCACGGTCACGCCAAAGCCTGGCTGAGTCGACAAAATCTTCCTCACACGCCGACTCAACCAATGTCCGCAGTTTGCCAAGGTGTTGGGTCACCTCGTCAAGACGCGCGACAAGGTGTTCATTGTTAGCTTTCGGCTTCCGAGGACGGCGTACGGGGTTCTTGCCGATGAATCCCGACTGACGTGGGACGATCTCGTCCATCGCCTTTTTCATCGAACAACCGTTCCTCGTCATGTAGTCTACGACTGCCTTTTGCTCGTCAGACTGGCACTTTTTCAGGCGTTCCAGGTGACGTCGCGGCAGATTCTGATCGGTCCTTAGTAGCGCCTCTTTGATTTCTCTCGGCAGGGCATTAAGGGCATGATCCGTACGACTGTATTCGAGTGCCCGATCCTCAGAGATCCCGAGTTCTTCCGCGGTCTTCTTCGCTGCCTGTGACCTGTTTAATCCGTTCCGGTTCCTGTGGTTCTCCATCATCTTCGCGCAGTGGATCCGCGTCTGATGTCGTGACGTCGAACGCCGCGACAAAAAGTCCGCAAGCATCCAGTCCATGACCTCTTCGCGTGTCTGGAATTTGTCGCTCATGTCGATAACGTCGAACGGCACGTTTTCAGCAACGGCGACCTTATACCGCCGGTTTCCATCGATCACGATGCCACGCCAGACGTGGATCGGATTCCGAATCTCCCCCTCTGCGATGATCAGGTCGCGCAGTTGCTGATCCGTCTCTACACCTGCTGGTGGCAGGTAGTCACGGAACTCCGGATCAATTTTGTATTTGCCCTTCGCCATCTTTCAGCATCTCCCGCATCTGAGTCATAAAGTGGTCTCGTTGCTCCGTCGTCATAGCGTCACCCGCATTGGCAACCTGACGTCCGAGCCTCACCAGTTGCAGTGTCGTCCCCTTTTGGGCCACTGTCCGCACAATGCTGTCAGCAGAACTCTCTGACGGCAGTTTCTCGATTCCAGCCGCTTCAAGGATGCTCGTCAGTTGTGGCGCTTCAGACGATTCTCCTGAATCGATCCGGTGCATCTGACGTAGTGCTCCCGATATCTGTATGTTCTCGACGTGTTCGGGGCATACCTTGCTAAGCATGGCACGGTTCACAAGACACACGCCTAGCAAAAGGAGCTCCCTGATATCACTTGCTGCTGGCTGTGGCTTTTTCACCGTACTTCTCCTCTGATGCCCTGGTTCCGTTCAGAGTCTCCATGCGTGCTGACCCGACCGTCTGATACCAGCCGTCTTCAGTCTTAGGCATGAAACGCAGATCCCGCGGTGGGTCATAGTGGTGCTCGTAAACAAAGAAGCCGTACAACTGATTGAATGTCTTCGTCTTGCACGTCTCTTTCTTTCGCCACGCCCAGAAGAGGCGTTCCCAGTCGTCTTCAGTCGTGGGCTTCCGGCGGATGTTGCGAGGCTTGATCAGCTCCCCGTCCTTCTCGACGAACGTGCCGTTCTCCATCTGCACGCGACGTCTCGACTTCTCGTGCTGGTGGCCGCAGTGCGGACATTTCGTTCCGGTGATTCTCTCGCCCTCACATTCTGGACAACGGATCGGTTCCGGTTCCTTCCGGTCCTTAATGCGGGTGGTGTGCATCTCGCTTACAGCACGTTCCGGCAGCTTCCACCAGTCCTTCCAGGGTCGGTCTACGTTCGGAGATCCATGCCTCAGGTAATTTCCACCGTGGTCGATCACCACAACGCGGTCGGATGTCTCGTCCGAATACCGCAGCACTCGGCCGACCGTCTGTATATAACTCGCAAGACTTCCGATCGGAGTCGCGAGGATGCAGCAATAGGTCTCCGGGACGTCGATACCCTCGCGCAACTTCATGCGGCTCGAAAGCATCGCGATCCGTCCGCTTTTGTAGTCGCTGACGACCTGATCCCAGACGTCACGCGTGAGCTTCTGACGCTCACCGTCCATGTACATTTCCGTGGCGTCGACGTGGCAGCACTTGACGCCCATCTGCTGGAATCGGTCGGTCAACCAGACAGACTCATCAACGCCAGGTGCGTACATCACGCTGGGACGTCCATCCGGATTATACCTCTTCCAGCGGTCCAGCACGTCACCAACGATCGACTGCGTATAGATCGCCTTCTTTCGACCATCCAGGACGTACTCGCCGGTCTTGTTCCGCTTCACCTTGTTCATGTCCGGATTGCTGATAGTTTTCACGACTGCCGGAACGATCGCCTTGCAGTGCCTGAACTCACCCATCGTCCCCGCCACGACAAGCTCGTCCGCCATACTGTGCAGACCGATGGGGGTCGCCGTCAGCAGCACCACCGGCGTGTGCGGCCGGATCTCACCGATGCGCCGACACAGCTCCAGCCCGTCCATCTGGGGCATGGCGACGTCGGTCAGCACCACGTCGACGTCGACCTGCTGCAAGGTATCGAGGGCCTCGGCCGCCGACCCGCACGCCCGGACCTCCATCTTCCGATCGCGCAGATCGCCCGCGACCAGGGTCAAGCTGTCCCGATCGTCGTCG
>CALJUK010000068.1 GCA_937975745.1 uncultured Planctomycetaceae bacterium
CCAGTTGCGTGCTGTCACCGATCCATAGCCATTGGGGGCCGTGCTGAACTCTGCCCCCATGGGAAGTCCATAGCTGTAGGACGCGCTTGCACGAATATCGTAATTACTGTTCGATCCATTGATGCCCCATCCGGACTGTTCGCCGATCAGGATCGTATTGGTTGCTCCGTCGGTCACGTCTCGCATGCGGGTCGCCGCACAGGAAACCATCGCTCCTCCGGCGCGAATCGGCCCCCGCGTATTCGTGTGGTCGACGGTGGAATGGTTGATTGAACTCACAACGGCTACGTACATGGGGTGTGCGAACTGGCGAACGCCACCGTAATCCTGCGTGCCCTTGAACTTGGGTAGCGGACTCGACGGACAGAACATGTAGTCGGGACCGAAGGCGTGAAACAGTGTGCGATTGGTCTCTCCCATCGAGCCAACCCATCCGGGGCCCGCGACACTAAAGTCCAGACTGTTGTAGGCGTTCGCCTGATCCAAATACGGAAGTGTGAAGATCCACCAGTTGAACCCTGCCGGTGCTCCCCGGAGGGACGCCGGCGGAAAACAGCGGTGGACATCATGGTAGTTGTGAATCGCCAGTCCGATTTGCTTCAGATGGTTCGTGCACTGTGATCGACGGGCCGCTTCCCGCGCCTGTTGGACGGCCGGCAGCAGCAGGGCAATCAAGATTGCGATGATCGCGATGACCACCAACAGCTCGATCAGGGTGAAACCACGGCGAGAAATGCGGCGCATGAATACCTCCAGAGAACGCGACCCGGGGGAATTGGGGGGAAGACCTCGCTTCAAATTACCAGAAGCGACCGCAATTTGAAGACCTGCACGTGGGCAAATCATCTATACGCATGACCCCGCACAAAAAAATGCCTCGGATGCCGACTTCACAGCATCCGAGGCGTTCATTGGTCGCAAGCAATCGATTGTCCACATTCTGAGGCCGACCCTGCCTGGCCTAATACTCGCCGATGACGGTCCCGTCAGACCGATGGGCCAGGTTGTTCAACGTCGTTTGGTTGACATTCTCGCTGATGAAGCGGACGGCACCGTCGGCCAACAGGAACTGGGCTCCCCCTTCGTGACTGCTCGACCACCCGCGATGCTGCGATGTGCTGGTGATGCCATTAATCACACCGTAGGTGGGCATCGTGATTGAAATATTGTGATACCGATGACTCACACAACTGGGGGCACTGGTACCGGCCCAAACCGCTCCGTACATGGCAGAGCTCTGTGTGCCACGTTCCCCCACCAGCAGCGTGTTGCTGGTTCCGTCGGTCACATCCCGCACCTTGATGTTGCTGTTGATCGTCAGAATGCCGGTTCCCATGCTGGATACTGCTTCGCAGTTGCCCAGAGATGTTCCAGAGGCCCCGGTGTAATTGGACATTCCAATATTGTATGTCGCAGCCGAGCCACCCGGTGGCGTGATTGTGATTGCGTAATTCGTATTCTTCTGTGGTGACCCCCAGGGATCGGACGGGCAGAGGTACACATTGAGAACGGTCTGAGCGTTGGCCAGTTGAGTCGCGTTGGACAGGTCCATGATGCCGCCCGGTGCCATCGTGTTATACAAATTCGCCTGATCGACGAACGGCAGAATCATCGTTCCCCACGCCCAGCCGGTGTCGGTGATCACACCCGGGGGAAAGACCTTGTGCGTGTCGTGGTAGTTGTGCAACCCCAGGCCAATCTGCTTGAGATTGTTCTGACATTGGCTGCGGCGGGCCGCCTCCCGCGCCTGCTGGACTGCCGGCAACAGCAGGGCGATCAGAATCGCAATGATCGCGATCACCACCAGCAACTCGATCAGGGTGAAGCCGCGACGAAACGTTGATCGAACACACGACATGACGTTTTCCTCCACAACAACAAACGTAGGGGACCAGAACAACGGCCGGGAGATTGCAACAAGATGGTCGAGACAGATTACGTGACCAAAACAAAGGCCTTGCCGAGATGATCGACTTACAGCTGCCCCCCAATGAGTACAGATACGTCCATAAGATCTGCTACAGTATAGCGACCAACCCGCATGGATACCACAACCCATATGTCCACTTTCCATCGCCAGCGACTAGAGCGCGCTGCGAGAGAGTCGCGCGGTGCAGGTTGGCCTGTGCCACAGAGCGCACAATCCGCGTGCTGACTTCTGGCTGCCGGACCACAATTACGACTGAGTTTGTGATCGAGCGCGCCGTCTGAACCATAGGGGGCCCGCCACGGACATGGCGATCAGGGCGACTCATCTTCGGCGGACCGTTCGAGAGGATTGGCCTGCTCGAATTCCTCCTGCTCAGCAACAGATCTCTGGTGTTCCCTGTCTCCACTCCGACCAGCCCTGCGACGATCCAGGTTGGCAATATCCTGCAGATCTCCGTAGATAATCAGTGTGTCACCGGGATGAATCTCGTCATCGCCGCGCGGCGTACCGTGAAACGGTCCCTGCTCAGGCCGGATGCCCAGCACCAGGATTCCTTCATCGGACAACCGCAGTTCGCTCAACGGCCTGTCCGCCAGCCAATCGCCTTGCTCCACAAGCATCTCGGAGACGGCATAGCCGTTCGACAGTTCCAGCAGCGCCATATAGTCCCGAACGTCGAGATCGGTGAAAGACTTCAAGGCCCAGGCAATAACTCGATTCATACGCCGTTCCACCCAGCGGCTGCTAAAGACCAACGCGAGCAGAATCACACCCGCGACCAGAATGGCGAGAATAATGGCACGATGCCGCCAGTCCGCGCCTGCGGTACTGCTAATGGACACCATCATCGTTGCGACCACTGTGGCGACACCGACATTCCCCAGCAGCATCAGCAGCATGATGATCCGCCGCCGGACGGGATGATTCACCGTCTTCTCCGCCTCTTCGGTGGTATACCCCACACCGGTGAACGCCGACCGCGCCTGAAACTTCGCCGCTTCGCGCGAGAGACCGGTCAACATTAACGCCATCGAGGCGATCCGCGTCGCGATCAACGACAATGTCAGCGCAACGAGCAATGAAAGAACGCCAGCCACAGGTATCACTCTTTCTGGAAGATGTGGTTATCTCACCGCTGCAACGTTGGAATGGTCACAATCGTCAGCGTGTTCAAGCCGACTGCCAGACAACGGGCAGTCGGGTCGCTGCTGTACGTAAAGGTGAGTCGGAGAAGGACGCCACTCAAGAGTTGATTACCCATTCCGTGGTCAATCGTCCGGGCGGACGAGCCGCGGACAACTTTCCTTGCTGAGAGACTTTCGTCCGAACGACCAATCCATCATGTTGGCTGCGCGTCACTTTTCGCCAACGTGGAACGTTGCATTCTTGGTCTGCGAGAGTCAGTCTTCCTCCTTTGGCCTCCAATCCAGTGCCGGCCGCTCGGCCCGGTCCGCCGTCACTTGTTCGGCGGCCGGAA